>NZ_JBFTJR010000103.1:0-10236 GCF_056395525.1 Caulobacter sp. 10L414 | reverse complement strand
CTCTGGGGGAGGTGGCCCGGAGGGCCGGAGGGGGCTGGCGTAGGCGCCAGGAACCCCCTCAGTCGGCTGTGCCGACAGCTCCCCCAGAGGGGGAGCATCTTGGCGCTCCCGAGGGGCAGGCGCCTACAGCGTTTCCAGGAACGCCACCAGCGCGGCCTTCTCCTCGCGGCTCAGGCCCAGCGGCCTCAGCAGCGGGGTCGTGGTCGGGAACAGGCGGTCGCCGGCCTGTTCGGGCTTGGGCCGCGGGCGCGCGCCGCCCTCGTTGTAGAAGTTCACGGTCCCCTCCAGCGTGGGGAAGATGCCGTTGTGCATGTAGGGACCGGTCTTGGAGATCCCGCGCAGCGACGGCGTCAGGAACGCGCCGACGTCGGCCGGGTCGCCGCTGACCTCGTAGCGGCCCAGGTCCTGCAGCTTTCGGCCGTAGAAGCTGAGGCCGATGTTGTGGAACTTGCCGTCCGACAGCAGCGGGCCGTTGTGGCAGTTCACGCAGCCGGCCTTGCCCTGGAACAGCTCCAGCCCCTGCAGCTCCTGGTCGCTCAGCACCCGGCCGCCCAGCGATAGCACGCGGTCCCACTTGCTGCTGCGCGGCTTGAGAGTGCGCTGGTAGGCGGCCAGGGCCCTGGCGGCGTCGGGCAGGGTCGGGCGACGGGCGCCGAACACCGCCTGGAAGTCCTTGCGGTAGTCTGGATCGGCGGCCAGGCGGCGTTCGATCTCGCGCGGGTCGCCGGCCATCTCCTTGTGGTCGACCACGGGGCCCAGGGCCTGGGTCTCCAGGCTGCCGGCGCGGCCGTCCCAGAACAGCGGCGTGCGCCAGGCCACGACGCTGAGCGTCGGGGCGTTGCGGCGGCCGCGCTGACGGTCGTGGCCGAACGAGGTCTTCACCCCGTCGCCGAAGGCCAGTTCGGGATTGTGGCACGAGGCGCAGGCGATCTGGCCCGAGCCCGACAGCTTGGGATCGTCGAACAGCTTGCGGCCCAGGGCGATCTTTTCCGGCGTCTGGGGATTGTCGGCCGGGACGCTCGGGGCGGGCAGGGCGCCGAAGGGCGTGAAGCTGGCCCCCGGCAGCAGGGTGGGGGCGGGCCAGCTGTCGGGCTTGCCCGCGAAGGCGGCGCGGCGAAGCGCCGTCGGGTCCGGAAGCGGCGCCAGCCCGATCAGGGCCGCCGCCGTTCCCAGCAGGAGAAGGAGATTCGCCGCGCGCTTCATGGATTAGAACTTGTAGCTCATGCCCACCCAGAACGACCGGCCCATGCGGTAGGGCTGGCTGATCGAGGAGGCCGTCACCGTCTGGGGCAGGGTGTCGAACAGGTTGGTCACCTTCACGTCCAGCCGCGCCTCGCCATAGGCGGTCTTGGCCACCAGGGCCGAGACGTTGGCGTTGAAGGTGGTCTGGGCCTTGTAGCGGATCACGTCCCACACCGCATAGCGCACGCCGTCGACGGTCTGGGTCGAGCCCGTCTCTTCGATCTGGTCATAGCCCGAACGCCAGCGGGCGTTGAGGTTGGTGCGGATCCGGCCCTTCCACCAGTCGGCGCTCCAGTCGCCGTTGATCAGGCCGGGGGCGGCGTAGTTCAGGCGCTGGTTGGTGGCGATCACCGACAGCAGGCTGCGGACCTGGCCCTTGTAGTAGACCAGTTCGTCGCCGTACTCGGCCTCGTCCGAGGGATCGACAAGGGTGTTGTCGCCCATGTTGTCCTCGGTCTTCGCCCACGAGCCGTTCACGCTGAAGGTGTGGCGGCCCACGCCCCGGGTCCATTCCGCCGACAGGCTGCGGTACGAGGTCTCGCCGTCGTTGCCCAGATAGGTGGTGCGGTAGGTGTAGGTCTGGCCGTTGGTCTCGCGGATGTAGTTCTGCACCTCCTCGACGCCGGCCGTGAACTGGTCGCGGGTCTCGCGGGCCACGCCCTTCAGGCGCGCCACGCCGCCGAACAACGGCTTGGACAGCGCGAAGGTCAGTTCGTCCGAATAGGGGATCGCCAGGCCCGAGCCGGCGACGCCGGCCGACACCGAGTGCGTGCTCAGCGTCCAGGCGTTCATCACCCGCTGGCCGTTCACGATCGAGCTGGTGCGGTTGTAGACGTAGTTGCCCGGGTACTGCGACTTGATCGCGTAGCCCAGGAAGTCGCGCGAGTAGTAGCGGTTGGCGCCGACCGTGGCGGTGACGTCCCACGGCATCTCGTAGACCACCGACAGGCGCGGGGCGAAGTTGTGCTTGGCGACCAGGCTTTCGTGGTCGTAGCGCAGGCCGGCCCGCACGGTCAGCGGACCGCGGCTGACCTCGTACTCGGCGAAGGCGGCCACGGCGTCGACCTCGGCCGAGGCGTCATAGGCCTTGTAGAGGCTGTAGACGGTCAGGGCGGCGTCGCCGGCGATGCAGGCCGGGTCGCCCTGCGAGCAGACGATGCGGCTGTCGACGGTGGTGGTGCGGTAGGCGTAGTTGTCGACCGGGCGGCTCTTACGGGCCTCCACGTGGCTGTAGTCGACGCCCAGGCGCAGGTCGCCGCCCAGCAGCGGCTGGTTCCAGCGCGCCTGCAGGCCCAGGTCCTCCTGCCACTGGTCGAGGTCGCCGAAGCTGCCGTCGACGCAGTTGGTCGCCGAGCACCAGTTGGCGTAGGCGGCGGCCGACGACCAGGTGAACAGCGTGGAGGGGGCCTCGCGGCCGCTGCGGGCCTTGGCGTAGGTGGCGGTCAGCGACCAGTCGGCCTCGCCGCGCTTGCCGAGCAGTTCGATCTTGCTGGTCACGCCGCCGCCCTTCTGGGTCATCACCGCGTTGCGCGAGTTGGAGGCCGAGTTCTGGCTCGTATAGGGGCTGTAGGCGACCTGGCCGCGCAGGGTCAGGTCGGGCGCCAGGTCGACCTCGACCTTGGCCAGGGCGTTGTCGGTGCGGCTCTTCAGGCCGAAGGGCGTGCCGCCGTAGTTGGCGTGCCGGTAGTAGGTCATGTCGGTCTGCTGGCGGCCGCCGGCCAGCAGCACGCGAACCTTGTCGTTGATCGGCAGGTCGACCGAGCCGCTGACGCGGCACTTCTCGTAGTTCGGCGGCTCGGGCTCGGCGCCGTTCAGGGCGTCACGGACGACCCCCGGGATCTTGAACGAGGTCATGCTGTCGTTGGTGCAGCCGGCCGTAACCGAGGCGCCGAACACGTGCGCGGGCTGGCGGGTCTCGATCTGCACGACGCCGCCGGTGAAGCCGCCGTAGCGGGCCGAGACGTTGCTGTCGCGCACGGTCACCGATTCCAGCAGGTTGCTGTCCAGCCAGATCGACTGGGCGCTGCCGCCGGCGGCCTCGTTGTAGTCCTGCGGATTGCCGATATCGACGACGTCCAGGCGGCTGTTCACGCCCACGCCGTCGATCGAGAAGTAGTTGTCGTAGAACTGGCCGCCCGAGATCGAGACCTTGGCCGGACGCATGTCCTGGATGCTTTCCTGCGTCGCCAGGCCCTGGTCGGAGTCGAAGTTGGCGAACGGCAGGATCTTCAGGGTCTCGATGACGTCGCCGGTGCCGGGCGAGCGGTCCTCGATCGCGCGGCGGGTGATCTTCGAGGTGCCGGAGTCGACCGGGTCGTTGGCCTCGTAGGCCGCGGCGGGCGGCGCGGCGCTGGTCGCCTCGATGCTGACTTTCGGCAGGCGCTCGGCTTTTTCGTCCTGGCTCCAGGCCTGGCTGGCCGCGCCCATCGCCACGGCCATGGCCGCGGTCGTCATCATCACTCGCTTCATCACTCGCCCCGTATCAACGCTCGTGCGTATCAATCGCATCAAGGGCGGGGGTCATACGGACGTTGAGAGTGGTTCGCAACTAAGGGATCGCCGCAGCCGGCAAAAAATGGGCGAAATCTGGGAAGAACTTCGAACCGGTCGTCGGCTGGCTACTACCGTTACTTGCGTCGTTCTTTCAGCTCTTCCAGGAAGCGATATTCCAGCGCCTGCTCGAACTCGCTGGCCTCGACGAAGCGGCGCTTCATCGAGAGGCCGGGAAACCCGGCTTCGTCGGCCCGCTCGGTCTTGGCGCTGGCGGGCCTGAAGCGCGGACCCCGATGGGGCGGGCTCTCCGGCTCGGCGGCGGGCAGTTCGGCGGCGTTCTGGGAAGCCAGCTGCTCGGCGGCCTCGGCCGGGCTGATCACGCCGTCGCCGTCCCGGTCGGCCAGGTTCAGCACCAGCCTCTGCGGCGCCAGGGGCGAGGCGGCCGGTGTCTGGGCCATGGCCGGAGCGGCCAGCAGCAGGGGCAGGGCGAGGGCGGCGAGGCGGATCATGGCGCGTCTCCACGGAACGCCGCAGCGTGACTCAGACCGCGGCGGCGCGCAACCCGGGCGAGAGCCGTCAGTATTCGTCGTCGCCGTCGAGATCGAACGGCAGTTCGTCCTGGTCGCCCTTGGCCTCGCGAGCGGCCTTGGACACCGGCTTGTAGGGACGATCGGGCGGCAGGTAGGCCGGCTCGTCGGCGGTGGTGGCGCCGTCGGCCCAGCCCTGGATCGGCGCGTCTGGGTCCGACCACGGCGGATCGGCGGCCTCGGGGCCGTCGTCGATCTCCTCGAACAGCGGCGCGGTGGCGACGGCCGCGGTGGTCGCGCCGGCGCCGGCGGTCACCGCCTCGCGGGCCGAACGATAGGGCTTGGGCTTGTCGGCCTGGGCGGCCGGTTCCGGTCGACGGGCGATCTCGGGTTCGGAGGCCTTGGCTGCGGGCGAGGCGCCGCGCGGGGCCAGCGGCCGGCGCACGATCGCTTCGGCGCGGGCCAGCCAGCGGTTGGCCTCCTGGATCGCCAGGGCGGGCGAGCGGCTCTGGCGCTGCTGCTCGTCGCCCTCCAGCCAGAGGTCGAGTTCGAAGTCGGGGTGGCGCGGATCGTCGAAGATCAGCCGCAGGCAGACGCGGGCGGCCTGCTGGACGATCTGGTCGATCGCCCGGCGCTGCTCGCCGCGGAACACCCGGCCGACGACCTGATTGTCGACCGACAGCTCGGCGCCCATCAGCTCGTCGATGCGATAGAGCAGGCACCAGGTCCCGCTGTCCCAGGCGACGGCGGCGGTGTTGGTGTCGAACGAGAAGCCCACGCCCTTGCCGCGGCCGCGGGCGATGATGACGGTCTCCGGCTCGCCCTTGAGCACATGGCGCAGGGCGCGGCGGATGCGACGCTCTTCGTCCATGAACCAGATGGCCGCGCTGCCCATGAAGGTGACGGCCGACCCGGCGATGGCGACAAGCAACAGGAGGCGCCAGAACTCGCTCATGGCGCGGAGGCTAGCGGCGTTCGCGGATTCGCGACAGAGGCGCCGGCTACCGGCACCGCTCGCCGGTTCAGAGCGCCAGGGTCGCCACCACCGGCACGTGGTCGGAGGGCTTTTCCTTGTCGCGCTCGTCGCGGTGGATCTTCACCTGCGCCAACTTGTCGGCCGCCTGCGGCGACAGCAGCAGGTGGTCGATGCGGATGCCCAGGTTCCGGGGCCAGGCGCCGGCCTGGTAGTCCCAGAAGGTGTAGCCGCCGGGCGTCCCGTCCGCCTGCATGTAGGCGTCGGTGAAGCCGAGGTTCTTGAGCGCCCGGAAGGCCGCGCGGCTTTCGGGCTGGAACAGGGCGTCGCCCAGCCAGGCCTCGGGATTGGCCACGTCCTCGGCCTCGGGGATGACGTTGTAGTCGCCCGCGATGACCAACGGCTCCTCGAAGGCGAGAAGTCCCTTGGCGTGTTCGTGCAGGCGGCGCATCCACGACAGCTTGTAGGCGAACTTCTCGGTGCCGATCGGATTGCCGTTGGGCAGGTAGATGCCGATCACCCGCACCGGCTTGGGACCCGAGATCACCGCCTCGACATAGCGGGCCTGCTCGTCCTCGGCGTCGCCGTCCAGCAGCGGCAGGCCCTTGCGGACGTCCTCGACCGGATGCTTGGAGAGCAGGGCCACGCCGTTATAGGTCTTCTGGCCGTGGACGACGACGTTGTAGCCCAGGCGCTCGAAGGCCTCGGCCGGGAACTTCTCGTCGACGCACTTGATCTCCTGCAGCACCGCGACGTCGGGCGCCTCGGCCTCGAACCAGGCCAGGACGTTGTCCAGGCGGGCGTTGACCGAATTGACGTTCCAGGTGGCGATGCGCATGGCGGGCTCCGATAGGCGCGCGGAGGCTAGGGGGCGGCGGCCTCGCGCTCAAGCCATGGCAAGGAGATTTCCGGGGATAGGGAGGGACGCCGCAGGGGGCGTCCCTCCGTTCGCGCGGTCAGGCGTTGCGGGCCTGGCGACCGGCGCGCACCGCAGCCGCCAGTTCGTCCAGCACGCGCACCGACGTGTCCCAGTCGATGCAGGCGTCGGTGACCGACTGGCCGTAGGTCAGGGCATTGCCGGGAACGATGTCCTGGCGGCCGGCCACGAGGTTGCTCTCGATCATCACGCCCATGATCGGCGAGGCGCCGCTCGCCACCTGGGCGGCGATGTCGGCGACCACGGCCGGCTGGTTCTCGTGGTTCTTGCCGCTGTTGGCGTGGCTGGCGTCGACCATCAGGCGCGGCGGCAGGCCGGCCTTCGTCAGGGCCTCAGCCGCCGCCGCGACGCTGGCGGCGTCGTAGTTGGGGGTCTTGCCGCCGCGCAGCACGACATGGCTGTCGGCGTTGCCGGTGGTGGTGGCGATGGCGGCGCGGCCCTCCTTGGTCACGGCCAGGAAATGGTGCGGCTGGGCCGCGGCGGTGACCGCGTCGACCGCCACCTTAACGTCGCCGTTGGTGCCGTTCTTGAAGCCCACGGGGCACGACAGGCCAGACGCCATCTCGCGGTGGATCTGGCTTTCGGTGGTGCGGGCGCCGATCGCGCCCCAGGCCACCAGGTCGGCGATGTACTGCGGGGTGGTGACGTCCAGGAACTCGCAGGCCGCCGGCAGGCCCTGGGCGGCGACGTCGAGCAGCACCCGGCGCGCCAGGCGCAGGCCCTCGTTGATGTGGAAGCCGCCGTCCAGGCCTGGATCGTTGATCAGGCCCTTCCAGCCCACGGTCGTGCGCGGCTTTTCKAAGTAGACGCGCATGATCACTTCCAACTCGCCGGCGTGGCGCTCGCGTTCGGCGGCCAGGCGGCTGGCGTAGTCGATGGCGGCCTTGGGGTCATGGATCGAGCAGGGGCCGATCACCACCACCAGGCGGTCGTCGCGACCGTGCAGGATCTCGTGCACCGCCTGGCGGGATTCCTTGACGATCTCGGCGGTCGTCGAGGTGGCCGGGGCCTCGCCGATCACCTGGGCGGGCGGGCTGAGGGTCTGCAGGCGGGAAATGCGCAGGTCGTCGGTGGGGACGGGCAGCGAGACGAGATTGGCTGCGGTCGAGGATGGCATGGCGTGCTCCTGAAAATTCGCGGGGTCCGGCGGCCATCAAAAAAGCCGCCCGGGGAACCCCTGGCGGCTGGTGAAAGGCGTTTCTGGCGGCCTGATCTCAGGCCAAACGATCCCCTCCCGGCGCCTGAGGCGTCGGATAGCTAAAGTACCAAAACAGCTGTTGGCTGGCGGCGAGGGTCATCGAACTGACCGTAGAGTGTAGTTTGCGGCCTGTCACCCCCCTTACTGCGTCGCGAGCGTCGAGCCGCGTTCAGGCGGGGAAGATCAGCACTTCGTCGGGGGCAAGCGAGCGCAGCGCGTCCAGCCGGTCGCCGCGCGGCGGGGCGTCGCGACGGCGCGGCGGCGTGATCTCGTCCTCGAGGCCGCCGGAATAGAGGTGCAGGAAGAGGCCCGCGCGGGGCAGGCGCAGGGAGGAGTGGACGTCCGCGATCACGGCCGCCCACAGTTCGAAGCTGTCGACGCCCTCCTGCGAGCGGGTCGAGGCCTTGCGGCGATCAGCCAGCGCGCGGTCGATCTTGGCCTTGGACCATCCCTTGGCGGCCAGGCGCCGGGCTTCGTCCTCTTCGGTCGCGCCTTCGAGCGACGGCGCCAGGACCGTGCCGCAGTCGCACTCTCGCGTGCAGGTCAGGTACTGGCGCTCGTCGGCGCGCAGGATTCTGCGCACGGACGGATTGTCGATCGTCTGGGCCGTGCGGCCATGGCGTTGCATCACCGTCCGCAAGGCGGCTTCGTCCTCGGTGGGAACGATCAGGGTGATGAAGTGGCACATGGCCCTTGGGCCCGTGCGTCAGATCGAGAAGCTGACGCCGCAGCCGCAGCTGGACTTGGCGTTGGGGTTCCTGACCCGGAACTCGGCGCCGGCCAGTTCGTCGACGAAGTCGATCTCCGAGCCCTTCAGCAGGGCCAGCGAGACCACGTCGACCAGGGCCGAGGCGCCGTCGCGCTCGATCTTCAGGTCGTCCTGCTCGGCGGCCTCGACCAGGTCGAACCGGTACTGGAAGCCCGAGCAGCCGCCGCCGTCGACCGCCACGCGAAGCATCACTTCGCGGCCTTCGGCCTGGGAAAGGGCGTGCAGCCGGCGTGCGGCGTTGGAAGAAAGCGTAACGGTGGTGTCGGTCATGGCTGTGGAAACTTGATCTATCGCATATATGAGGGCGACCGCGTCCCGGGAAAAGGGGCGATCAGCAAAGGCCGCTCATGTCGACGTCTCCGTTCGCCGTCCCCCGCGCCCCCTACGCCGAAGATCCGAGCAAGTCGCGCGGGCGGCGCTACCAGGAAGACGAGAGCCGCACCCGCACGCCCTTCGCCCGCGATCGCGACCGCATCATCCACACCTCGGCCTTCCGTCGCCTGAAGGAAAAGACCCAGGTGTTCGTCGCCCACGAGGGCGACCAGTTCCGCACCCGCCTGACCCACTCGCTGGAAGTGGCCCAGATCGCCCGCTCGCTGGCCACCGCGCTGGGCCTGGACGCCGACCTGGCCGAGACCATTGCGCTCGCCCACGACCTGGGCCACCCGCCGTTCGGCCACGCCGGCGAGGACGAGCTGGAGCTGCAGACCAAGGAGTTCGGCGGCTTCGACCATAACGTCCAGACCTTCCGGGTCGTGACCGAGCTGGAGCACCGCTATCCCGACTTCGTCGGCCTGAACCTGACCTGGGAGACCCTGGAAGGGGTGATCAAGCACAACGGCCCGGTCATCCATAAGCTGGGCCAGCCGTCATGGAAGGCGATCTCGAAGTACGACGGCGAGTACGGGCTCAAGCTCGACACCTGGGCTTCGGCCGAGGCGCAGGTGGCGGCCCTGTCGGACGACATCGCCTACAACAACCACGACATCGACGATGGGGTCGAGGCTGGGCTCTTCACGCTGGACGAACTGATGGACGTGCCGCTGATCGGCCCGATCCTGGCGGCGGTTCGCAGCGAGCGGCCCGACCTCGACGCCCGCATCACCCGCCTGGAAGCCGTGCGCCGGATGATCGGCGCCATGGTCGACGACGTGATGGGCGAAACACTGCAGCGGGCCGCCATCACCGGCGTCGCCTCTGCCGACGAGGTGCGGGCCCTGCCGCACGCCCTGGTGTCGTTCTCGTCCGACATGCTTGAGGACCTGGCCCGCCTGCGCGAGTTCCTGCATGCCCGGATGTACCGCCACTGGCGGGTGAACCGCACCCGCAGCCAGGCGCGCCGCATTCTGGCCGAGATGTTCACGCTGTTCTTGGCCGAACCCGAGGTGCTGCCATCGGAATGGTTCGCCAAGTCGCAGAACCGCGACCAAGCCGGAAGGGCTCGCGTGGTGTGCGACTACATCGCCGGCATGACCGACCGTTTCGCCATCGAGGAACACCGCAAGCTGTTCCATCTGGATGTGTGGAGCTGACGGGGCGAGCGCCGGGCGACGCACGACCGTCGAGGGTGCGACAGTTCTGAACGGCCATCGGGTCCAGTAGAGTAGGAACTTGCGCGCGTGATTCGCACATGGTGAACGCGCGCCGGAATTCTGGAGCCTTTTTCGATGTCCGACCCGCACCGCGGCGCCTATGCGCCGCCCACCGATGCGCCGCTTTCGTTCGATGCGCGCCAGCCGGTGCGCGGGTCGCGGCCCTTGCCGCTGACCCTGATCATCAGCGCCGTGGTGCTGGGCACCCTGCTGGTGGCCGTGTTCCTGATCTACCGCAACGGCATCCGCGGCCCCAACGAGCCGCCGCGTACCGTCGGCGAGCCGGTGGCCGAGATGAAGGCCGCCCCGGCGCCTGACCAGAACAAGCCCGACGAAGCCGCCGGCCTGCAGATCTACAGCCACGAGAACCCGACGGCCTCGCCGACCTACGCCGCGCCGCCGGAAGAGCCGATGGCCCGTCCGACCGCGCCGCCGCCGGCCGCTCCGGTGCAGAGCGCCAGCCTGCCGCCGGCCAAGCCCGCCGCCACGGCGCCCAGCGCCCCCG
>NZ_JBFTJR010000102.1:0-10959 GCF_056395525.1 Caulobacter sp. 10L414 | reverse complement strand
GCGGTCGACGGCCTCGTCCAGGCGTCCGGCGCGCGGCGCGGGGCCGGCGGCGGCGCGGGCGGCGGCGGAAGGGTCTTGCACGATCATGGCCGGGGCCTCCTGGAGTGCAGCCTGCGCCGGGCCGTTCGCCGCCGCTATTGGGGTTTTCCCGAGGTCCTCAGCGGACGAAGCCGGCCTCGGTCAGCTTCAGCTGCCGCAGGTCGATGCTCATCTCGTTGCGGAAGCGGGCCACGGCGGCCTCCGACAGCTGGCGGCTGAGCGTGGTGTTCTTCCTGGCGTTGGCGTCGGAGAAGGCCGAGCCCTGGGCCACGAAGTTCAGCATGAACACCTCGGCCATCTCCTGCTTGCCGGCGTCGTCGAGGCGGGCGAAGGCGGGGTTGGAGCCCAGCGCCTGGGCGACCTGGCCGCGCACGCCCTGCACCTGGGCGCGGTTGGCGAAGGGCACGTTGTTGGCGATCTGCCAGTTCTGCACCCAGTAGGCGGTCATGGCGTCGGCCACGTCGCCGCGCCGCAGGCCGTCGACCGCGACGTGCTTTTCCCAGGCGCCCAGCAGGTCCTTCTGCTGCACGGCCTGGCGCAGGCGGTCGCCGTTGGTCGGATCGCGCTTGGCCACGAAGTCGGCGAACTGGCCGCGCACGCGGCTGGAGACGGCGGGCGAGGGGCGGTAGCGGGTGTTGGCCGCCGCCGCGCCGCGCTGGGCCGACAGGTTGGCGCCGGGCGCGGGCCGGGCGGCGGTGGAGCGGGTGCGCCCGCCGCGCTGGACCGTCGAGCCCAGCACGTTGTTCATCTGGCCCACCGACATCATCGATGAGCCGAAGTCCATGTACTGGGTGCCGATGCTGGAGAAGTCCTGCGCCGCGGCCGGCAGGCCGATCATCAGGGCGGCGGCGGCGCTGAGCGCGGGAACGAGACGGCGGGTCATCCGGTGTGCTCCACTGTTTTTCCAACCCTGACGTGCAATATTGACAAGAAAACGACAGGCGGCCATAGGGCCGCCTGCCTTTTCTATTGTAGAGCTTGAGCTTAACCCTTGCGGGCGAGGGTCGAGCCGGCTTCGCCGATGGACTTGATCGAGTTGTTCAGGGCCTGGCTGACCATGTTCATCTCCTGGCCCAGGGCCTGAATCTCGGCGGTCAGCTGGCCGTACTTGGAGTCCTTGGAGTCCAGGCCGCCCAGTTCGTCGGTCTTGGCCTTCATCTGACCCATCTTGCCGTCCATCACCTTACCGAGCGCCTTGGCCAGAGCGACCAGGAAGCTGTCGCCCTTGGTCGACTTGCCCTCGCCGCCGTCGCGGACGCTTTCCAGGATCGAGTTGGTCCAGCTCTGGGCCACGTCCTCGGCGGTGCGCTGCAGGTCGCCCTGTTCGGCCGGGCTGAAGCCGAAGGTGTCGGCCGCGCCCTGGACCGCTTCGGTCAGGCTCTGGGCCGCGCCGCCCGGATTGCCGCTGGCGGCCTGGAACACGCCCTGGGCCAGGTCGATCACGCCCTGCGGCAGGCCCAGCTGCTGGCCGACCTGCTGGATCACCTGGCTGGCGACCGAGCTGATGATCTGCTGGAAGATCGACTGGAAGGCCAGCGAGGTGCCGCCGGTGAGCGCCGCCAGGGCGACGGTGCTGAACAGGCTGCCGATGTTGAGACCGCCGCCGCTGAAGATGCCGGACATGTTTCGAACTCCGCGATTTGAAATCTTGCTGTCCTCGGTCCCGCGTTCATCGCTGCGACCTGACGCCGCAAGACAACCATCGCGGGTCGATCGTCAGTAGTCGGGTCGTTCCCTAGCTAGGGTTTTCCCTATCAGTCGGCGCATGGCGGCCGAGGGCTGAGCGGCGCGCATGCGGGCCTCGTCGGCGGCGCGGGTCTCGGCGGCGATCTCTTCCGGCGTGCGGGTGCGGCGGTCCAGCACGGTGATCTGGCCGGCGGTGACCCCCAGCAGGAACACCTCGTCGCGATAGGCCACCAGGGTCAGCCGCTCGCGCTGGCCCACGGGCAGGGCCCGCAGGTAGCGGATCTGGTCGTCGCTGGCCGGGCCCGCCTGCACCCGCTTGAGCAGCTTCAGCGAGAAGAAGGCCAGCCCCAGCACGATGGCCAGGGCGATGGCGACGGTCAGCAGGTCGAGGATGGCGCTCACGAGGGCTCCGTCTGGCGGCTAGGGGAGGGGCGGGAAGCTGGGTCCGGGCGGCGGCCCTTCCGGCGGGTCTTCGGCGGCGGCCCTGGCCTGCTCGTCCTTCAGCCGGCGGGCCCACAGGATCACCTCGGCCACGGCGGCGAACAGGTCCTGGGGCACGATGTCGTCGATGGCGGCCTTGTCGCGCAGGGCGCGGGCCAGCTCGACATTGCGGATGATCGGAACGCCCGCTTCCTCGGCCGCCTCGCGCATGGTCTGGGCGATCGGCCCTTCGCCCTTGCCCAGCAGCACCGGCGCGGCGTGCTCGGCCGGGTCGTAGGCCAGGGCGCAGGCGATGTGGGTGGGGTTCACCACCAGCACCGAGGCGTCGCGCGCGGCCTGGGCGGCGTTCTGCTGCGCCCATTCCTGGTGCAACTGCCGCCGGTGCGCCTTCACGTGCGGATCGCCCTCGGAATCCTTCATTTCCTGGCGAATGTCCCGCCGGCTCATCCGCATCTTCTTGGTGAAGCTGTGGCGCTGGTAGGCCAGATCCAGCAGCGACACGAAGACGAACAGCACCACCGTGCCGGCCAGCAGCTTGAACGTCAGCCCGCCATAGGCCGACAGCGCGCCGTCGGCCTCGCCGGCCGGCAGGGCCATCAGCTTGTCGAACGACAGCGCCACGACGATCCAGGTGAACAGGCCCAGCAGCAGGGTCTTGGCCAGCGACTTGGCCACCTCGAACAGGTTGTCCAGGCTGAACATGCGCTTGAGCCCCTCGCCGGGGTTCATGTGCGACATCTTCGGGCTCATCTTCTCGAAGGTGAAGACCGGGCCCACCTGGCCGAACTCGGCCAGCATGCCGAAGATCGCCACGGGTACGAAGGTGATCGCCGTCAGCAGCACGAAGGCCTTGCCGGCGGCCGCGCCGGCGATCGGCCACGCTTCGGCGAACGGCCGGTCCATGACCGCGAACACCTCGTCGAACAGCCCGCCCAGGCGGTCGAAGGCGAAGCCCGCCGTCATCGCCCCCAGCAGCAGCCACACGCCCAGCACCGCGGTGGAGGTCAGGTCCTTGGACTTGGGGACGTCGCCCTTCTTGCGGGCGTCCGACAGCCGCTTGGGTGTCGGCTTCTCCGTCTTGTCGCCGCCGTCGTTCTTCTCAGCCATAGCGTGTGTTCTGGCGTCATCGCGAAGGGCGTCGGACGTTCGCCGACCGGTGAGATGTCGACAATGGCGCCAATCATGGCCAAAAAGCGGCGAGCTTAGCCATAGTAGTGGTTAAGCTGAGCCATAGAATATGTTGTCTGGTAAGCAGTATACTGAGTATGAAAATTGTTTTAACTCCGAGGTTGACAGGATTKATCTGCGAAAGTTAGCTTTTGAATGGGTAGTATGCACAGGCGGGGCGCTGCATAGAGGGACAAATTTATGCGCAAGTTCCGCGTGGTGGCGTCGAGCGTGTGTTTAGTCTTATTTTGTTCAAGTCCAGTGTTCGCATATGAATGCGTCACGGCTGACGGCTTGAAGTTCAGCAGCGCTCTCCCGATCAATGAAAAGTTCTCGCTGGCGCGCATAGATTGCGTTCAGGAAACACAACCGACAGGGGTGTCAGAACAGCTCCGTCTCTATGACGGACCCCAGATGGCGACCGCCGTTATCTCTGCCGGACGTATCTCGCCCACGCCGGTGGTCATCGTCAGGGGCGCTCGCGGACCGGCCCTCTACGCTCCGCTGGTGGCCGCCGCCGGCCGCGACTTCGACATCGATCCAGACCTGCTGCAGGCGGTCATGCACGTGGAATCGCGGGCCAATCCGGGGGCGATCTCGCCCAAGGGCGCCCGCGGCCTGATGCAGATCATGCCCGCCACCGCCAAGCGCTTCGGGGTGCGCGACCCGGCCGTCGAGCTGGACGACCCGATGGTCAACATCCGCACCGGCGCGGCCTACCTGAAGACCCTGCAGGGCCACTTCGGCAACGACCTGGAACTGGTGCTGGCGGCCTACAACGCCGGCGAGGGGGCCGTCATGAAGTACGGCCGCAAGATCCCGCCCTATCGCGAGACGCAAGGCTACGTGACCAGCGTCCTCGACCGCTATCGCGGCCTGGTCTCCGCCCGCGGCGGCTTCTGAGGACGGATTTCCCCATGAGCGTCGAAGGCTATCTCAAGCGCCTGCAAAGGCGGCCGCGCCAGGGCGTGGTGGCGCGCTTCAGCGACCTGTTCCTGGTGGCGGGCGTGGTGGCGATCGTCGCCCTGATGATCCTGCCGCTGCCGGCCCTGGCGCTCGACGCGCTGGTGGCGGTCAACATCTGCTTCGGCGTCATGCTGCTGCTGGTGGCGATCTACATCTCGACGATCGTCGAGTTCTCGGTGTTCCCCAGCCTGCTGCTGATCACCACGCTCTACCGGCTGGCCCTGTCGATCGCCACGACCCGGATGATCCTGATCGAGGGCCACGCCGGGCACATCATCGACACCTTCGGCACGATGGTCGCCGGCGGCAACCTGGTGGTCGGCCTGGTGGTGTTCCTGATCATCACCGTCGTGCAGTTCATCGTCATCGCCAAGGGCGCCGAGCGGGTGGCCGAGGTGGCCGCGCGCTTCAGCCTCGACGCCATGCCGGGCAAGCAGCTGTCGATCGACAGCGACCTGCGCTCGGGCATGATCGACAAGGACGAGGCCAAGCGCCGCCGGCGCGTGCTGGAGATGGAGAGCAAGCTCCACGGCAGCCTCGACGGGGCGATGAAGTTCGTCAAAGGCGACGCCATCGCCAGCATCATCATCGTGGTCATCAACCTGCTGGGCGGCCTGGCCATCGGCATGCTGCAGCAGGGCCTCGACTTCGGCTCGGCGATCCACAAGTACTCGATCCTGACCATCGGCGACGGCATGGTCACCCAGATCCCGGCGCTGCTGGGCGCCATGGCCGCCGGCCTGATCGTCACCCGCACCACCGACGAGGACAGCGAGACCCACCTGGGCGACGCCATGCGCCGGCAGTTCGCGGCCAAGCCCCGGGTGTTCCTGGTGGCCGGCGGCATCTGCTGGCTGATGGCCCTGGTGCCCGGCTTCCCGGTGCTGGTGTTCCTGCTGCTGGGGGGCGTGGCCATCGTCACCGGCGCCCTGGTCGACGCCGACATCCGCGCTCGGGTGACCCGCAAGATCGCGCCGGGCCGCGCCGCCGCCGAGGAGGCCAAGGCCTCGCCGGCCGCCGCCCGCACCAAGCCCACCGAGACCCAGCCGGTGGTGCCGCTGCTGCTCGAACTCGACGGCGAGGCCGTGCGCCGCCACGAGGCCGCCGTCATGACCCGGGGCCTTGAGGAGGTGCTGGAAGAGTTCGAGCTGCGCCTGGGCGTGGCCCTGCCGCGCGCCTCGTTCCACTACGGCGAGGGGGCCGGCAGCCCGCGCTGGCGCCTGCTGGCCTTCGAGGCCCCGATCGGCGCCGGCGAGCTGGCGCATCCGGCCGACCTGTCGGAGCTGCAGGACGCCGTCCGCCAGGCCCTGCGCCGCAACGCCGGCCTGTTCGTCGGCATCCAGGAGGCCAGCAACCTGCTGACCCGCGCCGGCGGCGAATATCCCGAAGTCGTCAAGGAGGCCGCCCGCGCCCTGCCGCTGGCCCGCATCGCCGAGGTCATGCGGCGCCTGGCCGAGGAGGAGGTGCCGCTGCGCAACCAGCGCGACATCCTCGAAGCCCTGGCCGACGCCGGCCAGCGCGAGAAGGATCCGCTGGCCCTGACCGAGTTCGCCCGCGTCGCCCTGCGCCGCCAGATCAGCCATCGCTACGCCCCCGACGGCCAGCTGCGGGCCGTGGTGCTGGAGCCGGCCCTGGAGCAGCACCTGCGCGAGGCCATCCGCACCGGCGGCGGCGCCCAGCAGCTGGCGCTGGATCCGGAGATGAGCCGCCGCGTCACCGACGCCCTGCTGGCCAAGGTCGAGGAGACTAGCGCCACCGTCGTCCTGGCCGCCATCGACCTGCGCCGGCACGTGCGCAAGCTGATCGAGGCCCGCGCCTTCGACCTGGGCGTCCTGTCCTTCCACGAACTGCTGCCGACCCTGCGGCTGGACGTGGCCGGCCGCGTGGCCTTCCCGCGCGAGCCCCTGACCGTAGTGCCCAACGATCCCGACCCGCCGCCGCCCGAGTCCGCGGCCGCCTGAACCCGGAGACAGAATGTCGCTTCCGAAGGATTCCGTCGTTGTCCGTAAAGCCGCCCGCGTCGGCGTGGCCGCGGCGATCGCCGCCGCGCTGATCGCTACCGCGCCCCAGGTCCGCGCCGGCGAGGTTCCGCTGGGCGCGCGCAACGTCGACCTGACCGCGCGCGAGCAGCCGATCGCCCAGTTCCTGCAGAACTTCTACAACCAGATCGGCGTGCCGGTGGTGATCTCCTCGCAGGTCGCCGGCACGATCAACGGCGTGTTCCGCGGCCCGGCCGCCAAGATCGACGCCGACATCTCCAAGGCCTTCGACCTCGTCACCTACTACGACGGCGGGGCGGCCTACGTTTACACCGCCGCCCAGCTGTCCAGCCGCAGCTTCCCGATCTCGGGCTCGGCCTCGCGGCGGGTGGACCGCGCGGCCCGGCAGCTTGGCCTGCTCGACAACCGCAACACCCTGCGCGCCACCGGCGACATGCTGGTGGCCACCGGCGCGCCGCGCTTCCTGCAGCAGGTGGACGAGCTGGCCCGCGGCGGGGTGCAGGCCGAGGCCGCGTCGCCGACCCTGCAGTACAGGGTCTTCTACCTGCGCTACGGCTGGGCCGACGACGTGAACCTGACGGTCGGCGCCAAGCAGGTGACCATCCCGGGCGTGGCCTCGATCATCCGCTCGCTGGTCAGTTCCGATCCCAACGAGCGGGCCGGGGCTGCCGCCCGCAGCGAGACCCCGATCCCCGCCGCCGTCCAGGGCCTGCGCGGCCAGGGCCTGGCGACGCTGGGCACGCCCAATCCCGGCGGCGCCTTCTACGGCGGCCAGGACGGGCAGGGGACGCTCGGCATGCCCCTGGCCAACGAGCAGACCGGCGTCTACTCGCCGCAGAACCCCGTCCGCGTGCAGGCCGACACCCGCCTGAACGCCGTCATCGTCCGCGACGTGGCCGAGCGCATGTCGGCCTATGAGGAGCTGGTCCGCGCTCTGGACGTCGAGCCGCAACTGCTCGAGGTCGAGGCGGCGATCATCGACATCGACACCACCAAGGCCCGCGACCTGGGCGTCAACTGGCGCTTCGACGACGGCAACGGCGGCATCCAGTTCGGTCGCGGCCCCGATGCGCCGGCCGGCCTGGAGGACGGCAACCTGGTGCGCGGCAACACCTCGCCCAAGCCCTATCAGGGCCTCGTCGCCTCGACGATCATCGGCAACGGCGACTACTTCGCCGCCCGTCTGAACGCACTGGAGACCGAAGGCGTCGCCCGCGTCGTCTCGCGACCGCAGATCGTGACGCTGTCGAACGTCGAGGCGGTGTTCGAGAACAGCCGCGATTTCTACGTCCGCCTGGCCGGCGAGCGCGACGTCGACCTCTTCAACGTCACCGCCGGCACCACTCTGCGCGTCACCCCGCACGTCACCCGCGACGGGACCCAGACCCGCATCCGCATGCTGGTGACCATCGAGGACGGCTCGCTGACCAACGCCAGCGTCGACAACATCCCCGTCGTCCGCCGCGCCGCGCTCAACACCCAGGCCCTGATCCAGGAAGGGCAAAGCCTCTTGTTGGGCGGCATGACCGTGCAGTCCGACACCACCGGCTCGCAGAAGATCCCGGTGCTGGGCAACATCCCGGTGCTGGGCAACCTCTTCAAGGTGCAGTCGCGCAGCAGCGGCCGCATCGAGCGGATGTTCCTGATCACTCCGCGCCTGGCCTCGATCGCCGCGCCGCGCTCCACCACCCAGGCGGGCCTGCGCTACGACGCGCCGGCCTCGGGGTTCGAGAACGCGCCCCTGCCGGCCGCGCCCAAGCTGCCGTCCGACCGCAAGCCGCCGCCGAAGTCGGCCCCGCGCGGGCCCGCCCAGCCGCTGCCGCCCGCGCCGCCACCGGCGCCGGAACCCAACGGCACGATGAAACCCATCCCCAATCCGAGCTAGGCCCATGACCGATCACGCCCTGCTGTCCGAAGAGCCGACCGAAGTCCCCGCCGCCACGCCGTCCGAGGCCCTGGTCGTCAAGGTGCTGTCGGGCCGGGTCGCCGGCGCCCTTCTGCCCTTGCCGGCCGGCGAAAGCGCCGAGCTCGGCCACGGCTTCGACGCCKACATCGTGCTGCGCGACGCAAGCGCCAGGGGCGTGCGCGTGCGCCTGACCGCCGGCGAGGAGGCCGCCGAGATCGAGGTGGTCGCCGGCCAGGTCGAGATGCTCGGCCACCGGCTGGAAGCGCCGGCCCGCGCCGTGTTGCCCTGCTACGTGCCGCTGATCGTCGGCGACAACGCCCTGGCTCTCGGCGTCGAGGAAAGCCCCCGCTGGCGCGAGGCCGAACGCCTCCTGGCCGCCTCCGGTCCCGCCGAAGCCGCCGCGCCGTCGGCCGAGGAGGGCGGGGACTTCTTCGAGGACGGCCGCAGCCTGCTGCGCCGCACGCTCGATCGCGGCGTCCGGGTGGTCGGCTCCACGCCCCATCTCCTGCCGGCCCTGGTGTTCGGCGCGGCTCTGGCCTGCGTCACCTATGCGGTGGCCAACGTGCCGCGCTTCGGCGGCCAGGAGGCCAGCCCCTCCAAGGTCCACGCCCTGCTGCGCCAGGAGGGCTACGGCGCCCTGGCCGTCCAGCCGGAGGCCGACGGCAAGCTGGTTATCGCCGGCGTGCTGAACCGCGACGCCGAGAAGGCCCGCCTGGCGCGCCTGGTCAGCTCGCGCGAGCTGCACGCCCGCGTCGAGGTCGTCACCAGCGAGGGCCTGGCCCAGAACGTCGAGGACGTCTTCCAGGCCAACGGCCTGGCCGCCACCGCCCGCCCCAACGGCCTGGGCCGCGTGCAGGTGCAGGTCACCGGCCCCTCGGCCGAGGTGGCCAAGGTCGAGAAGATCGCCCTGCACGACGTCAAGGGCCTGCGCGCCCTGGCCGTGGCCCGCGCGGCCGGCGGCGACCGCTTCGGCGCGGTGTTCGACCAGGGCCCCGGCAAGCGCGTGGTGGCGGTGGTCGGCGGCGACGCCGGCTACGTCGCCACCGCCGACGGCGCCCGCTACTTCGCCGGCTCCACCCTGCCCACGGGCGACCGCATCGTCGGCGTCGAGAGCCAGGCCGTCGTCGTCGAGAAGGACGGCGCGACCACCCGCCTGATGTTCTGAAGATCCAACCCGATACGAGGAGAAACCACCATGTCCGACAGCAGCATTTCCGGTTTCGGCACGACCGGCGTGGCGCCCAGCCTGCTGGGCTCCAACAACAAGAACCGGCCGGGCAGCTGGTTCGAGGCCATGGCCCACGCCTGGGGCCAGGTGCTCGACCAGCAGGCCGTGCGCATCACCGAGCTTTCCGACCAGATCGGCCCCGGCGGCGAGGACAAGCCCTCGGTCATGGCCCAGCTGACCGCCGAGAGCCTGCGCATGAACTTCATGGCCAACTCGGAATCCACCTCGGTCGACAGCGTCGGCCGCGCCCTCGAAACCATGGCCCGCAAGAACTAGGCGCGTCTTTCAGGAGAGGACGCCATGTCCTTCGATCCCGTTTCGGCGGCCGCCCTGGCCATGCCCCAGGAAGCTGCGCCCCAGGTGGCCCAGGTCGGCTACGGCGCCAGCCTCACCGACGCCGTCCAGTTCCAGAACGCCCTGCACACGGCTGGCGCCTCGCAGGTCGCCGGGCTGGCTGGTCCCGAAGCCCTGGCCCCTGCCATGAAGGGCGTCTTCAACCAGCTGGAGTTCGTCAACAGCCAGGCCTCGAACCTGGCCGCCCACGCCAAGGCCGCCGAGGCCAAGGGCGCGGCGATCACGCCTGGCGAGATGATCGGCCTGACCGTCCAGTGCCACGAGTTCATGTTCAACTGCCAGCTGACCTCGAACATCGCCAACCGCACGTCCGACGGCCTGCAGCAGCTGTTCCGGCAGCAGGCCTGAGGGTGGCGGCCATGCGCAAGATCCTGCCGGCCGTCCTGGTCGCCGCGGCGCTGGGCCTTACCGGCTGCGCCGAGAAGGAGCTCTATGGCGGCCTTACCGAGCGCGAGGCCAACGAGATGGTCGCCGTGCTCCAGAACGCCAACGTTTCGGCGTCGAAGAGCAGCAAGGACGGCAAGGTCTGGGCGCTGAAGACCCGCGCCGAGCAGTTCTCGTCGGCCGTCGCCGTGCTGCACGACCAGGGCTACCCGCGCGACAAGTTCGAGAGCCTGGGCGAGGTTTTCAAGAAGGAGGGCTTCGTCTCCTCGCCGATGGAGCAGCGGGCTCGGCTGATGTACGGCCTGTCGCAGGAGCTCAGCCAGACCATCTCGTCGATCGACGGCGTGGTCCAGGCCCGCGTGCACATCGCCGTGCCCGAGGCCGATCCCCTGGCCGAGCAGCAGAAGCCGTCCTCGGCCTCGGTGTTCATCCGCCACAACCCCGACGTCGACCTCTCCGGCCAGGTGGGCTCGATCAAGGCGCTGGTCACCAACTCCATCGAKGGCCTGCCCTACGACAAGGTGACGGTGGTGATGTTCCCGGCCAAGCCGGTGATGGTCGCGGCCCCGGCCTCGCCGATCCGGTCGTTCACCATGCCGGCCATCGCCATACTCGCCGCCATCGGCGGGGTGGGGGCCTATGTCTTCAGCCGCACCAGCCGGGGCAAGCCGCGCCGCAAGCTGAAGACCCTGGCCGAGCCCGGGACGCCGACGGCATGAGCGCCCGCGCCGATCGACAGCGCCTGGTCGGCCAGGCCCGCCTGCTGGGCGCGATCGGCGTTCCCGCGC
>NZ_JBFTJR010000101.1:0-11584 GCF_056395525.1 Caulobacter sp. 10L414 | reverse complement strand
GCCGCCGCCTCCGCCCCCGCCGCCGCCTCCCCCGCCGCCTCCGCCGGCGTATGAGGCCCGCGAGTTCGTGGTCTACTTCCCGTTCGATCAGTACGTGCTGACGCCGGAAGCTCAGGCCGTGGTGCAGCAGGCCGCCGACTACGCCAAGGGCGGCAACGCGACCAAGATCACGGTCGTGGGCCACACCGACACCTCGGGCTCGCCGAAGTACAACGTCCGCCTGTCGGAACGTCGTGCGAAGGCCGTGGCCGATGGTCTGGTCTCGGCGGGCGTCCCGGCCACGACCCTGGCGGTCGACTGGAAGGGTGAAACCGCTCCGGCCGTCGCCACCGGCGACGGCGTGAAGGAACCGCTGAACCGCCGTTCGACCATCTCGATCAACTTCTAAGATCGAGACCGGACGGAGGCTCCAGGCTTCCCGACGAATGCGAAGGCCCCGGAGGAAACTCCGGGGCCTTTTGCTGTCTGGGCCTCTCCCTGAAGGGAGAGATTTCGCGAAGCGGGGAGGACCTTAAGCGCGTCCGGGCTCGACCAGCGCGGCCAGGTCGCGGGGCAGGGGCGAGGGCGTTTCCAGGATCAGCGCGACCACGTGCTCGGCCAGCAGCGGGGCGGTCGTGAAGCCTCGGCCGCCCAGGCCGCTCAGCACATGAAGGCCGCTCGGCGCATCCGGAACCGCGCCGGCCAGCGGCAGGTGGTCGGCGGTCGTCGCGCGCACCGCCGCGCGGCCGTCCAGCGGCGCGTCGGCCAGGCGGGCGGCCAGGTCGGGGCGGCCCTTGGCCAGGGCCTGGCGATTGCGGGCGTGATCGGCCTCGCGCAGGTCGCCGGCCGTGTCGCCCCGGTCGTGGGTGGCGCCGAACAGCACGCCGCCGCCGGGCGTGGGAACCGCATAGCCGCCGAAGGCCGCCGGGACGACGGCGGGGCCGTCCAGCGGGCCGGTCCAGCTGGTCTGGCCGCGAACCGGGCGGATCGGCGCCTGGGGCCACAGTCGGGGAAGGTCGGCCCCGCCCGCCAGCACGACGGCGTCGGCGGCAGCCAGCAGCGCGTCGTCCGAGCCGTGAAGGCGCCAGCCGTCGCCGGCTTTCTCCAGGCGCGTGACCTCGGCCGCGACCGCCTCGCCGCGCCAGGCGGCCAGGACGACGGCGGGATCGACCACGCGGGCCAGGTCCATGCGCAGCGCGCCGGCCGCCGGCTCGCCCAGGGCCGCGCCGGCCTCGATGGCGTCAAGAGCGGTCATTTCGCCGGCCGCGAACAGGTCCTGCCCGGTGACGGCGGCGAAGCGATCGGGATCGCGCGGGCCGGTAGCCAGGCGCAGCACGCCGCGCGCCAGCACCGCCCCGGGCAGGGCGTCGTAGAGGGCGGCGGCGCGGGCCAGGGCCTGGGCGGGGAAGGCCGCGCGCGGGCCGCCGCCGGCGTCCAGCGCCGGCGTGACCAGGGCGGCCGGATTGCCCGAGGCCTTGGCCTGGTCGGCGTCGAACACGGTGACCTGCAGGCCCTCGGCCCGAGCGGCGCGGGCCAGCGCGGCGGCCGCGATCCCGCCGCCGACGATCGCCAGGCTCTTGGGGCGGGCAGGCGTCGCGGCCTCGCCGGAGTAGGTCGCCTCCAGCCGCTCGCGCTTGCGGCCAAAGCCCGGGCGCTTGTCCCAGGAGAAGCCGGCGGCGGCCAGGCCCCGGCGCACGGCCCCGGCGACGGTGAAGGTGGCCGCGCGGCCGCCCGGCGCGGTGCGGGCGGCGACCGCGGCCAGGATCTCCTCGCTCCACATCGCCGGGTTCAGGGCCGGCGAGAAGCCGTCCAGGAACCAGGCGTCGGCCCGGCCGCTCCAGGCCGCCAGGGCCTGCGAGACGTCCATGACGGCCAGGTCCAGCGTCGCGTCGAAGCCGGGCAGGTCGATGCGGTGAAAGCCGCGCGCCTCGCTTGGCCAGTGATCCAGCAGCACCTGGGCGGCCTCGCCCAGCTGCGGCCAGACGGCCAGGGCGCGGGCGGCCTCGTCGCGGGTGATCGGGTGGGCCTCGATCGAGAAGACGTGCAGGCGGCCGCCCGGAGGCTTGCCGCGTCGCCACAGGTCGAGCAGGGCGGCGATGTTGAGGCCGGTGCCGAACCCCAGTTCCCCGACCGTGAAATGCTCGCGCCCGGCCCAGGCGTCCGGCAGGCCGCAGCCTTGGAGGAACACCGCCTGGGTCTCGGCCAGGCCGTCGGCGCTGGAGAAGTAGACGTCGCCGTACAGTCGCGACTGCGGCAGGCCGTCCTCGCGCCAGATCAGCGGCGAGCCGAGGGGGGAGGGGGAGGAGTCGGAAGTCATGGGGCCATCATAGAAGAAGGGCCGCCCTCGCGGACGGCCCCTCGATCATTCCAGAACCGAAGAAGGGCTCAGTGGCCCTCGGTCTTCTTTTCCTCGGCCGGGGCGGCGGCGGGGGCGGTCCCCGGGGCTTCGGCGGCCGAGACGGCGTCGGGCTCGGCGGCGGCGTCGGCGGCGGCCTTGTTGGCGTCGGCCATGGCCTGGCCTTCGGCGCCGGCGGCGTCGGCGGCGGTCACTTCGCTGGCGCCGGCGGCGGCGGCCGCGGCGGCCTTGTCGTCGGCGGCGGGAGCCTCGTCCTTCTTGCCGCAGGCGGCCAGCGACAGGGCGGTCATGGCCGCGCCGGCGATGAGGATCTTGCGGAGGACTTGGGTGGTCATCGGGGGCTTTCCTTGCGACTGGCCTTGCGACCGGAAACGGCGACGGCCCGGCGAGAGGCCGGGCCGCACCATGGCAAGGAACCGCTTTTCACGTCTCGTTGCAAGCCAAAGATCACGGCGGCGTGATCTGGCCGTGTACGGAGCGAGCCTGGCGGATCAGGCTTCGTTCGGGATCTGGGTCAGGGCCTCTTCCAGCTCGATGAAGCTGGGCTGGTGGACGCTGGGCACGTTGCCGCGGCCGATCTCGACGCTGATCTGGGCGGCGTTGCCGTGCAGGTGGGCGACCAGGACGGCCTGGATGATCTTGTAGAAGGCGCCGTCCTCGTTGACGACGGCCTGCAGGCGGGCGGCCATCGGGCCGACCAGGCCATAGGCCATGAACACGCCCAGGAAGGTGCCGACCAGGGCGCCGCCGATCATGCCGCCGAGCACGGCCGGCGGTTCGGTGATCGAGCCCATGGTCTTGATGACGCCCAGCACGGCGGCGACGATGCCCAGGGCCGGCAGGGCGTCGGCCATCGACTGCAGGGCGTGGGCCGGCTCGAGCGCCTCGTGGTGGTGCTTCTCGAGCTGCTTTTCCATCGCGTCCTCGACCTGGTGGGGATCCTCCAGGTTCATGGTCATCATCCGCAGGGTGTCGCAGATGAAGTCGACGGCGAAGTGGTCCTTCGAGATCTTGGGATAGCGCGAGAAGATCGAGCTCTCGTGCGGCTTTTCGATGTGGCTTTCCAGGGCGATGACGCCCTTGGACTTCATCGTCTTGGTCAGCAGGAACAGCAGGGACAGCAGGTCGCGATAGTCGCTGGCCTTCCACTTGGGGCCGGCGAAGATCTTGCCGAAGCCGCCGGCCGTGGCCTTGATCACGGTCATCGAGTTCGAGATCAGGAACGCGGCGATGCCCGCGCCCAGGATGGCCATCAGTTCGTGCGGCGCGGCGTGAAGGATCACGTCCATCTTGCCGCCGCCCATCAGGTAGCTGCCGAACACCAGGCCGAAGAGCAGCACGATGCCGATGATCTGGAACATGACGAAAGAGAGCCCCGCGGATTTCAGCCGGCATCATCGCTGTTAATGCTTAATCCAAGGTATCAGGCCGCGAGCGCGAATCCGCGACCGGATGGCGCGGCCCGTGGCCCGCGAAAGCGGGGCCTTCCCCTGGGGGCAAACCCCCTCTAACGTTTGTTCGATGTCTGCCGCCGCTCAAGATCAACAGGTCAACCGGCGGGCCTTCGCCATCCTGTTCGGGGTGTCGGCGGCCACGGCGCTGGGCAATACGGGCATGCTGTCCGTCCTTCCCGCCATCGGCCGCCAGATCGGCATTCCCGACGCCATGGTGGCGGCGATCTTCTCGCTTTCGGCCCTGCTGTGGGCGATCTCCTCGCCGTTCTGGGCCAAGCGGTCGGACGTGCGGGGGCGAAAGCCCCTTATCCTGCTGGGGCTGGGCGGGTTCTGCGTGTCGATGACCCTGTGCGCCTTCGTGGTCAGCGCGGGGTTGCGCCAGCTGCTGCCGCCGATGGTGGTGTTCGTGCTGTTCCTGCTGGCGCGGGCCCTGTTTGGCCTGTTCGGCTCGGCGGCCAATCCGGCCACCCAGGCCTATCTGGCCGACCGGACCAGGCGGGAGGAGCGCACCCAGGCCATGGCCACCCTGGCCGGCGCCTTCGGCCTGGGCACCGTGGTCGGGCCGCTGCTGGCGCCGCTGTTCGTGCTGCCGGTGGTGGGGCTGGCCGGGCCGATGTTCGCCTTCGCGGGGCTGGCGGCGGTGATGATGTGGATCGTCAGGCGGGGCCTGGACGAAAGCACGCCGCCCCCCACGGCCGGCGAGCCCCAGCCGCGCGGGCGCCTGGCCTTTCCGTCGCTGCGGCGGGGCGACAGCCTGTGGCGCGATCCGCGCCTGGCCCCCTTCCTGCTGTTCGGCTTCCTGGTGGCCACCTGCCAGACCGCCCAGACCCAGACCCTGGGCTTTCTGATCATCGACAAGCTGGGCGTCGAGCCGGTCAAGGCCCAGGGCTTCATCACCCTGGCCATGGCGGCCGGGGCGGTGGCGGGCCTGCTGGCCCAGTGGGGCCTGATCCGGATGTTCTCGATGGGCCCGCGCGAGCTGATGCGCTGGGGCGTGGCGGTGGCGGCGCTGGGCAACGTGGTCGTCGCCTTCGCGCCGGACTACGCCGCGGTGGCCATCGGCTATGCGGTGTCGTCGCTGGGCTACGGTTTCGCGCGGCCGGGGTTCACGGCCGGGGCCTCGCTGTCGGTCGGGGCCAAGGACCAGGCCGGGGCGGCCGGCGCCATCGCCGCCATCAACGGCCTCAACGTGGTGGTCGCCCCGCTGTTCGTGCTGCTCTACGAGGCCGTCGGCTGGGCGCCGTTCGTGCTCAACGCCCTGATCCTGGCGGCGATGCTGGCCTACGCCCTGCGCCAGGCCGTGCTGCGCAAGGTCAGCGACGCCGAGGCGACCGAAGAAGCGGCCATCGCGGGCCTGGAGCGCGGCGACGAGGGCGGGGTGTAGGAATGCCGATGAGCCGAATTCTCGCCTTGGTCGTGGCGCTGTCGACGGCCTTGCCCGGTCAGGCCCTGGCCCAGGACGGACGCTTCGATGTCGGCGGCGGGCGGATGATCCGCCTCTCCTGCCAGGGTCAGGGCGCGCCCACCGTGGTGGTCGACGCCGGCATGGGCGGCGCGCCGGTGGAGGACGAGGCCTGGGGCCGCATCGCGGCGCGGGTGTCGGCGGCCGCCCGGGTCTGCCTCTACGACCGCGCCGGGCTGGGCGCCAGCGATCCGGCCCCGGCGGGCAGGCCGCGCACCAGCGCCGACGCGGCCGCCGACCTGGAGGCCGCCCTGCGCGCGGCCGAGGTCGCGCCGCCGTTCCTGCTGGCCGGTCACTCGATCGGCGGGCTGCACGCCCAGGTCTTCGCCGCTCGCTATCCGGATCAGACGGCCGGACTGGTGCTGATCTCCTCGACCCATCCCGATCAGATGGACGCCTGGCTGGCCAGGCTGCCGGCGCAGGCGCCGGATGAGCCCAAGGCGCTGTCCGACGCGCGCGGCTTTCTCACGCGGATGCCGCGCGATCCCAGCCTCAATCCGGAAAATCTCGACGTCGGCGCCAGCAGCGCACAGGCCCGTGCGCTGCGCACGCTCGGCGACAAGCCGGTGGTGGTGGCCACCCACAGCCCGAAATGGCGGATGGTCCCCGAACTGGGCGAGCCGCTGGCGGTAGAGTTGGAGGCGGTCACGCAAGACCTGCAGAAGCAGTTCCTGGCCCTGTCGACCCGTGCGACCCAGACCATCGCGCCCACGGCCGGCCATGGCCTGCCGCACGAGGATCCCGGCTTCGTGGCCGAGGTGATCCTGAGCGGCGTGAAGGCGGTGCGAGAGGGGCGGTAGTGCTGCTATGATGCGCCCGTGCTGGAGCGCTGCATGGCCAGGATCACGCTATTGCGGTCGAACGGCTCGCAGGTTCTCCTGCTGCCTGAGGACGTCGCCTTTCCGGAAGGCGTGCGCACCGTGACTGTAAAGCGCGACGGCGACCGTCGCATCGTCACGCCGATTGATGGGGTGTGGGACGATTTCTTCGACGAGCCTGGCATAGACCTCGGCGAGGGTCGCTTCCCGTCATCCGTTGGCAGGAATGACGGGAAGTAGATCGGCGGTTCAGCCCTTGCGGACGATGCGCGCGGCGGCGGCGTGGAAGGCCGCTTCGCTTTCGGCCAGGTCGGCGACGGCGCCGTGGCGGTCGGCGGCGACGCTCATGTTGGTCGTCACGTACGACTTCGACACCCGGCGGGCCTCTTCGCCGCGCAGGACGGCGTTGGCGGCGGCGGTCTCGTGCCATTCGGCCAGTTCGCCGGCGGTCAGCGGGTGGTCCTCGGCGGCGCTGGGGTGATGCACCACGTCGCCGAAGCCGATGGCGACGAAGCCGTGGATGACGCCGTAGTCCTCTTCCGACAGCAGGAAGGTGATCTGACGTTCTTCGGTCTGGCCGGTGTAGACGTCCTGCTCGGGATCGAACTCGCGCAGCACCAGCACGTCGCCGACCTTGAATTCGCGGTCGTTGCGACGGATCTCGAAGCGCTTCTTGCCCGAGCGCACGGCGGCGAAATACTGCGGCCAGGTCTTCAGTTCGTGACGGGTCATGGGAAGTCTTTGAATTGCGGCCGGCGGAGCGCCGGAAAAATCGGAGGCGAGGCTCTTAGAGCGCGTCGGCGGCGAGGAAAAGGCCGTTTGTGACGGCTCGGCGACGCCCGCGATACGAAAAGGCCGCCGCGACAGCGTCGCGACGGCCCTTGTTCTAGCAGATCGGAGGCTGTTACGCCTCGACCATGTTCTTGGCGATGGCCGCCTCGCGCATGGACTTCTGCAGCTTCTCGAAGGCGCGGACCTCGATCTGGCGGACCCGTTCGCGGCTGACGCCGTACTGGGCGGCCAGGTCTTCCAGGGTGGTCGGGTCGTCCTTCAGGCGGCGCTCGGTCAGGATGTGCCGCTCGCGGTCGGTCAGTTCGACCATGGCCTCCTCCAGGAGGGTCATGCGAAGCGACTTTTCCTCGTTCTCGGCGACCATGGTCTCCTGGCTGACCTGCTCGTCGTCGGCCAGCCAGTCCTGCCACTCGCTTTCGCCGTCGGCGCGCAGCGGCGCGTTCAGCGAGGCGTCGGGGCCCGACAGGCGGCGGTTCATCGAGATGACCTCGCTGTCCAGCACGCCTAGCTTGGTGGCGATGGCGCTGACCTGCTCGGGGCGCAGGTCGCCGTCCTCGAAGGCGCTGATCTGGCTCTTGGCCTTGCGCAGGTTGAAGAACAGCTTCTTCTGCGCGGCGGTCGTGCCCATCTTCACCAGCGACCACGAGCGCAGGATGTATTCCTGGATCGAGGCGCGGATCCACCACATGGCGTAGGTGGCCAGGCGGAAGCCCTTTTCGGGCTCGAACTTCTTGACCGCCTGCATCAGGCCGACATTGCCTTCGGAGATCACTTCGCCGATCGGCAGGCCGTAGCCGCGATAGCCCATGGCGATCTTGGCCACGAGACGCAGGTGGCTGGTGACCATCTTGTGCGCGGCGTCGCTGTCCTGATGCTCTTTCCAGCGCTGGGCGAGCATGAACTCCTCGTCCTTCGCCAGCATCGGGAACTTGCGGATTTCGGTGAGGTAGCGCGACAGGCCGCCGTCCGGCGACATCACCGACAAGGAATTCACAGCCATGAGTTCAACATCCCCTGGGCTGGGCGCCAACTTGGCGTCCGGAGCCCACTTTCGAATGGGTGAGATAGGTACGGGTTGCGGCGAAGGTAAGGGCGATAACGCAATTGTAATGTCCGACACCCTGGCTCAGGTATTGGACATTTCGATGGCKGAATGAACGTTCATTCTCAAAAAAATGAACGATCATTCTCAAAATTGCAAGGGGGTCTGGAGAGGGCCCGCCTTCTCCATAACCGCCCGTCATTCCCGCCCTTGTGGCGGGAACCCCTCTGTCAGCCGCAAGGGCGGATGGGGCGGACTGCTGAGCAGTCCGCTGGCGCTTCACATGCGAACGGAACCAGGGCTTCCCGCCACAAGGGCGGGAATGACGAGAGCGAGGGAGCGCGGACGTCAGCCCGCCGGGGCGTCCAGTTCGGCCCGCACGCCGGGATTGTTGTCGTGATAGGCCAGGGTCCCGGCCAGCTGGCGGACCATGGCGTCCATCATCTTGCTGCCGAAGCCGACGCGCGGCCCCTGCTTGCCGCCGCCCTGGTCGGCGACCGAGATGCGCACGCGCCCGCCCTGTTCGGTGAGGCCGATGTCGACCCGGCCTGGCCGGCCGCCATAGGCGTACTTGACCGCGTTGATCACCAGTTCGGTGACCACCAGGCCGATGGTCACGGCCTTGTCGGTCGAGACCGTGGCCGGGGCGGCGTCGACGCGGATCATCCGCGCCCATTCCTGGCCCAGCGACTCCACCAGTTCCTCGGCCAGCTCCACGAGGTAGCGGTCGAGCGAGACGGTCTCCAGCTGGTCGCCGCGATAGAGGCGGCGGTGCACCAGGCCCACGGCGGTCAGGCGTCGGCTGGCCTCTTCCAGCGGGGCGCGGGCGGCCGGATCCTCGATGGCCTTCATCTGGATGGTCAGGAAGCCGGCGGCCAGGGCCAGGCTGTTCTGCACCCGGTGGTTCACTTCGCGCAGCAGGAAGTCCTTCTGCCGCAAGAGGTCGTCCTTGTCGTCCAGCGTGGCGCGCAGCTGGCTGTTCAGTTCGGCCGTGCGGCGGGCGCGGCGCAGGTCCAGCAGGTCCTGGCGCAGGCGCAGGGCGGCCTCGGTCTGCGAGCCGCTCCAGGGGCGCGAGCGGCCGCGCACGGTCTCGGTCCAGGCGTCGAACGAGGCGCGCGGCGTCAGGGCGCCGTCGCCGCCGGCCGCCTTGGCGGTGCGGTAGGGATCGCCGGCCCAGCGCACGACCTCGACCTCTTCGGCGCGGGTCCACAGCACAGCCAGCAGGGGCGAGCGCTCGATGACCACGCCCATCAGGCCCGAGGCCCAGCTTCGGAAGGCGCCGGCGCCGGGGAAGACGGTCTCGCTGCGGTCGGTGGCGATCACGCCGCCGGCGTCGACGTCCAGCAGCCAGTCGCGCAGCATGGCCAGGGCCGTGTGCGGCGGGGTCTTGCCGGCCGTCTCGATGGCTTCGTCGCGGAACACGGCCACGCCGTCGGCCTCGCCCAGCGCCACCAGGTCGGCGGCGTGCTCCTCGAGCGACAGGTCGCCGACGTCGGACTGGGCCAGCACGGCCGTCAGGTCGTCGCCCAGGGCCCGCAGGCGCAGCTTCTCGCGCCAGGTCTCGGCCTCTTCCTTGGCCTTGATCTGACGGGCCAGGCCGCCGGCCAGGGCGCGGCAGGCGGCGCGGATCTCGTAGGGCAGCAGGCGCGGGCTGTTGTGATGGCAGGCCACCAGGCCCCAGAGGCGGCCGTCCTTGACGATCGACACCGAGGCCGAGGCGATGACGCCCATGTTGCGCATGTACTGCATGTGCACCGGCGAGACGCTGCGCAGGGCCAGGTCGCTCATGTCGAGCGGGCTGTCGGGCGCGGGCTCCAGCGGGGCGGGGGTGTAGGTGCAGTCGGGGATCACCCGCACCAGGTTGCGCACATAGAGGGCGCGGGCCTGCCTGGGGATGTCCGAACCGGGGAAGCGGTGGTTGAGGAAGCTCTTCAGGTGATGGGCGCGGTCCTCGCCGACCACCTCGCCGGCGTCGTCGTCGCCGAAGCGATAGATCATCACCCGGTCGAAGCCGGTCAGGCGGCGGAATTCCAGCGCGGCGCGGTCGTAGAGCGTCTTCAGGCCGGGGCAGCGCTCGAAGGCCGCGGCGGCGGCCTCCAGGTGGGCCAGGATCTGCGAGCCGGCCATCGGCCGCTCCAGGCCAGGCTCGATCTCCAGCAGCACCAGTTCGCCCTGCACCGTGGCGCTGAGGTCGAGATTGCGGCCGCCCCGGGCCAGCACGCCGATGAAGCCGCCGGCCGGGCGCGAATTGGAGATGGCCGCCACCTGGGCCGCCAGTTCGTCGCCGATCAGCGCCCCGGCCGTCTGGCCAAGCCAGGCCTCGACCTTCAGCAGACCGGCGACGTCGCCGGCCGCCATGCGCACCGTCAGGCTGTCGCGGTCGAGGATCAGCAGTACGCCGTGCGGCTGGATCGCGCCGGGAATGTGGATCGGCTCGCGGTCGCAGGCCTGGATCTGTTCGGGCGTCGGCGCCGCGGTCATGCGCGGGGCCGATCAGGCGTCAGGACGTGCGGAAAGAAGGCTGTAGTCACGGCGGCGGCTCCATGCGGCCTAGGCCGGTGCTTGACAGTACGCGTCATTGAACAGGTTCACCGTCGTCTTGTCGACATTTCGCATCCCGGCGCGCGAACGGCGCTTGTGTGCAGCTTTGGCGGGCGTAAAGGTCGGCGACGACTTCGGGGAGTTTCCAGATGACCGGTTTTCTCCTGCGCGCCCTGTTCGCGGGGCTGGGCCTGTGGCTGGCCTCGCGCATCGTGCCCGGCGTCCATGCCACGGGCTGGCAGACGATCGCCATCGCCGCCGTGCTGCTGGGGCTGGTGAACGCGGTGGTGCGCCCGGTGGTGGTGCTGCTGACCCTGCCGATCACCCTGGTGACGCTGGGCCTTTTCCTGCTGGTGGTGAACGCCGCCATGCTGGGCCTGGTCGCCTACATCCTGCCCGGCCTAGCCGTGAACGGTTTCTGGGCGGGGATCTGCGGGACGATCGTGATCGGCGTCGTCAGCTGGTTTGGCCACCTGCTGCTGGGCGAGGGTACCGAGCGGGACTAGCTGGCGGCGACCTCGATCCGCACGCGCACGCGGCCATCCTCGCCGCGGCTCGCCTGGGTTCCAGAGGCGGAGCCCTTGGCCGCGCGCCGGGCGGCGACCTTCTCCTTCATGCCCTCGGGCCAGCGCGAGGCGTGGGCCAGGCGGACCTTGCGCGGCACGCGGGCGGCGGCCTTGAGCGGCAGGTCGTCGGCGCTGGCGAAGGTCCGGTCCATGAAGTGGGCGGGGTTCAGCGGCCGGCCCTTGCGGCTGATCTCGAAATGCAGGTGCGAGCCGGTCGAGCGGCCGCTGTCGCCGACCACGGCAATCGGCGTGCCGCGCTTCACATAGACGCCCTTCTTCATGCCGAGGTTGCGGCCCAGGTGCGCATAGAGCGTCGAGAAGCCGTCCTTGTGCTTGACCTCGACGAAGCGGCCATAGCCGGGGTCGGTCCCGGTGCGGGCGACAATGCCGTCGGCGGCGACCTTCACCGCCGTGCCCGAGGGGGCGGCGATGTCGACGCCTTCATGCAGGCGGCCGCCTTCTTCCCACGGCAGTTGGCGCAGGCCGAAGGGCGAGGCGACCTCGCGGCCGGGCAGCGGCGCGTCGAAGGCGTAGGCGGGCGGAGGCGGCGGGGCCGGCTGCGGCGCCGCGGGGG
>NZ_JBFTJR010000100.1:0-11910 GCF_056395525.1 Caulobacter sp. 10L414 | reverse complement strand
GCCTCCGGCCCTCCGGAATAACGACGCGGCGGAGCGGTCGACGAAGCCGAAACGCTAAACAAACCTACGGTCYCCGGGCTCCGCCCGGCCGCTCCGCGCCTCCCCATCAGCTTTCGTGGATTTCCACGGGAGTGYGAGAACSCATGYCYGCGCCGSCCCCCTCAGTCGCTCCGCGACAGCTCCCCCASAGGGGRAGCATCTTGAAGAGCGCCAGCGCCAATAGATCCTCCCCCTCTGGGGGAGGTGGCCCGGAGGGCCGGAGGGGGTTAGCGCCGGCGTTAAGATCCCAACCCTCAAGGACCCCCCCCGTGGGGGAGGCGATCGCGCAGCGATCGGTGGGGGGAGCGACTACGAAACCGGCCGCCGCCTCGAAAGCTGAAACCGGCCCCCCACCGGCCTTCGGGCTGCCTCCCCCACGGGGGGAGGTCCGCCGATCCAAGACCCTCCCCCTGTGGGGGAGGCAGCCCGAAGGGCCGGAGGGGGAAGTTCCTGATGAGCCTGAGCCGGGCCCCGACGTGGGAAGTCCCTTCCCCCTCAGTCGGCTTCGCCGACAGCTCCCCCTTCAGGGGGAGCACCTTGAGGCCGAACCGCGCCTCAGCGCGGCGGGGCGAAGCGGATGACGTTCTCGCCCAGGAAGGGCTCTTCGGAGGCCTGGCCGTCCGGGGAGGGCGCGAACAGCGGCTCCATGGCGTCGGCGGTGGCCGTGGGGCTTTCGGGCTTCTCGGGGGCCTTGGGGGCGGCCAGCAGGATGGGCATGCGCACCGAGACGCTGGTGCCTGCGCCCAGGCGGCTTTCGACGTGCATCTCGCCGCCGTGCAGCTGGGCGAAGGCCCGCACCAGCGACAGGCCAAGGCCCGTGCCCTTGGCGCGCTGGTCGACGCCGCCGGCCTGCTCGTAGGGGCGGCCCAGGCGCTCGAGGTCCTCGGGGCTGATGCCGACGCCGGTGTCGGCCACCACGATCTCCAGCATGCCGTCATGACCGTCGGCGGTCACCGTCACCTGGCCGCCGCGCGGGGTGAACTTCAGGGCGTTGGAGACCAGGTTGAGGACGATCTGCTTGAGGGCGCGACGGTCGGCGTCGACGTCCAGCTCATTGGGCGGCAGCACGCCGCGCAGCTGCACGCCCACGCTGTCGGCCTGCACGCGCAGCAGGCGCATGGCGGCGTTGACGGCCTCGCGGGCGTCGAACTCGCCGCGCGACAGCTCGAAGCGCTCGGCCTCGATCTTCGACATGTCGAGCACGTCGTTGATCAGGTCCAAGAGGTGGCGGCCGCTTTCGTGGATCAGCTCGGCATACTCGCCGTAGCGGTCGGTCAGGGGGCCGAACATGCGGGCGCGCATGATGTCGGAGAAGCCCATGATGGCGTTCAGCGGCGTGCGCAGCTCGTGGCTCATATTGGCCAGGAAACGGGCGCGGCCGGCGGCCAGCTGCTCGGCGTCGTTGCGCGCCTGGTCCAGCTGCTGCAGGTGGCGGGTCTCGGCGGTGACGTCGCGCAGCACGCCGACCAGCATGCCCGGCCCGACGCGGCGCAGGGTCAGCGACAGGGTCTTTTCCGGGGCCTCGGCGGCCGGGAAGGTGAGCACGGCCTGGTGCTCGCGCAGGGCCTGGCCCAGGGCGAAGTCGATGCGGGGGCGCTCGCCCACGACGGCGGCGTGCGACAGGCCGTCGATCATGATCCTGTCCAGCGCCGCGCCCTCCGGCGCCACGCCGCGCACGGTGCGCACCCGGCCCTGCAGGGTGACGACGAAGGCCAGGAACGGCAGGCCGTCCAGCAGGGTCGACAGGGCCGTCAGTTCCGACAGATTGCGCACGTCGCGCTCGCCGGCCCGGCGGTGGGTCAGCATCAGGCCGGCGGCGAGGCCAAGACCGGTGGTGGCGACGGCCAGGAAGCCGAGGATGAAGGCGGTGGGGCCGGTGGGCGGCGGCGGGGCCAGGCCCGACAGCTGGGTCAGGGCGGCCATGGCGCCGCCGATCAGGGCCAGGGCCGCGCCCTCGGCCAGGCGGCGCGGGGCCGCCAGGGTCGAGGCGGCGGCGACGGGCGCCAGGCACCAGGCGCTCATCGCGCCGGAGACGCCGCCGGTCAGGGCCGCGGCGATCGCGCCGCCGGCGGCCCAGCCGACCAGCAGCATCGATTGGGTGCGTTCGTCCTCGCTGTCGCCCAGCAGCAGGGCGGCGATGGCGGGCAGGGCCCCGGCCAGCAGGGCGGTCCAGATCGGCCAGCCGGTCGAGCCCGGGGTGAAGGCCACCGCCCCGCCGGCCAGCAGGGCCGCGGCCAGCCAGCCCAGACGCCAGGCGCGCGCCGTCTCGCCCGCGCCGAGCGCGGGGCGAAGAGCGGCTTCATCCTGCCGCGGCTGCACCGGGTTGATGTCCAAGGGGGCGGGTCCGCCTCAAAAGGTTCGTTATTGGTGAATCCTAACCCCGCTTCGGCCGATCCCCCAAGCGCGCACAATTGTGGGGCGACCGGGCGAGTCCAGCTTCTTGTGGACGGAAACGGTTTCGTAAGCGGGTTGGTTCAGGGTGGCACAGAATGCCTTTGCGGACAGAAGGTCCGGGAGTTTCATATGTCTCAGACGGCGTCCGCGGACGCTTCGTTCACAGCCGAAGAGCCCGCCGAAAGCGTGGCTGGGGCTGATTCGCGCGGTGCGCAGAGGGGCGCCGAAGGCCCCACCGCGACGTTTCGCCGCGCCGCCGCCCGCGCGCGCCGCAAGGCCGCCCTCGACGATCAGAAGCGTTCCTTCCTGCGCATGGTCAGCCACGAGCTGCGCACGCCCCTGAACGCGGTCATCGGCTTTTCGGAAATTCTCGCCAGCGAGCTCTACGGGCCGCTCGGCTCGCCGCAGTACAAGGAATACGCCAAGCTGGTGCACGAGAGCGGCCTCAAGCTGCTCAAGCTCGTCAACCAGATCGTCGAGATCGCGCGCCTGGAAGGCCACGTCACCGACCTGGACGTCGCCGCCGAGCCCCTGGACGAGGCGGTCGAGGACGTGATGGCCCAGCTGCGGGCCGAGTGCGAGGCGCGGGGCGTGGCGCTCAGCGCGCCGGATCTGGTGGGCATGCCGGGCGTGCTGGCCGATCGCCGGGGCCTGCGCACCATCCTCTCCAACCTGATGCAGAACGCCGTCGCCCATTCGCCGCGCGACGGGGTGGTGACCATCGAGGCCGAGCGAGTCGCCGGCGGCATGGTCGAGATCTCGATCCGCGACCAGGGCGAGGGCGTCGACGCCGCCGACCTGCCGCGCCTGCTGCGGCCGTTCGAGCAGGGGGGCGGGGCGTCTCTCACCCGTACCGGCGAGGGGGTGGGTCTTGGCCTGCCGATCGTCGACCTGCTGACCCGGGCGATGAACGGCTCGCTGCGCCTGAAGTCGGCGCCGGGGCAGGGGCTGACGGCGATCGTGTGCTTGCCCGGCTCCTGACGGCTTGCATCAAGGGCGCGGCCCGCCTAGATGCCGCGCCATGAGCACCAGCCCCATCGACGCCGCCCTCAACGATCTCGCCGACGAGTTCGAAATGCTCGGCGATTGGGAAGAGCGCTATCGCTACGTGATCGAGCTGGGCAAGGACCTCGAGCCGCTGAGCGCCGAGGAGCACTCCGAAGAGAACAAGGTGCGCGGCTGCGCCAGCCAGGTCTGGCTGGTCACCGAGCCGCAGGCCGATGGAACCGTGCGCTTTCGCGGCGACAGCGACGCCCATATCGTCAGCGGCCTGATCGCCGTGGTGCTGCGGCTCTATTCGGGCGCGCAGGCCAGGGACATCGCCGCCTTCGACGCTTCGGCGGCCATGGCGCGCCTGGGGCTGTCGGAAGCGCTGTCTTCGCAGCGCTCCAACGGCCTCAAGTCGATGGTCGCCCGCATCCAGCGCGACGCGGCGGCGCTGGCGGGGGCCTAGAAGAACCCGGCCCGATTGCCGATGAACACGATGGCCACGATGATCAGCAGAAGCTGGATCAGCCAGTTCACGGGCGAGGGGATCGGCGAGCGCTGGACAGCGTAGAGGGCCAGGCCAAGCAGCACGAGGGCGATGATGACGGTGATCAGTATGCTCATGGCCCGGTAACCCGCGTTATGCGCGCTTGGTTCCGGCCGTGCTTGAGCAGACCCGTCCGATCTTCTATGGCCCGCCCATGACCTCGCCCTGGCGTATCGCCGCCCTCTACCGCTTCGCGACCTTCGACGACCCGCAAGCCATCCAGGCCGATCTCGCCAAGCTGTGCTGCGGCCTGAAGGTCAGGGGCACGCTGCTGCTGGCCCGCGAGGGGATCAACGGCACCATCGCCGGAACGCCGCAGGCGATCGACGCGGTGATCGCCCATATCCGCGCGCTGCCGGGCTGTGAGACGCTGGAGCTGAAGTTCGCCGACGCCGAGGCTCCGCCGTTCCATCGGCTGAAGGTCAAGGTGAAGGCCGAGATCGTCACCCTGGGCGAGCCCGACCTCGATCCGGCGCGCAACCACGGCGTCCACGTCGATCCGGCCGACTGGAACGCCCTGATCGCGCGGGACGACGTCATCGTCATCGACACCCGCAACGGCTACGAGGTCGATTGCGGCACGTTCGAGGGGGCGATCGACCCCAAGACGCCCAGCTTCGCCGACTTCCCCGCCTGGTTCGACGCCTTTCGCCAGACCTGGGACCCGGCCGCGCCGGCCCCCAAGGTGGCGATGTTCTGCACCGGCGGCATCCGCTGCGAGAAGTCGACCGCGCTGCTGAAGGCGCGCGGCGTCGACGAGGTGTTCCACCTCAAGGGCGGGATCCTGAACTACCTGGAGACGGTGCCTCGCGACGAGAGCCTGTGGCGCGGCGAGTGCTTCGTGTTCGACGAGCGGGTGGCCGTCGGCCACGGCCTGTCGCAAGGCACGCACGCCCTGTGCCGGGGCTGCCGGATGCCGGTGTCTGAGGCCGATCGGGCCTCGCCGCTGTACGTCGAGGGCGTGGCCTGTCCGCGCTGCCACGACAGCCGCAGCGAGGACCAGAAGGCCCGCTACGCCGAGCGCCAGCGCCAGGCCGCGCGGGCCCTGGAGCTGGGCATCGATCACGTGGGCGCGACCGTGCCGCCAAGGCCCCCGCGCGAGCCCTGACGGATCGCCCTCGCCCGCACGGCGTTATCTCTCCGACCCCTTCCCCAGGACATGGAGACAGACGCCATGGTCGCCTACGACCCCACGCTCAACACCGGCAAGACCAACGGCGCCGGCCCGGCCCGCGCCCGCCAGAGCCTGATCGACACGCTGTCGGACAAGGTCTCGAACTTCCTCGATCACCAGTCCAAGCCCATGGACCCCCAGGCGCCGATCCCCGACTACGCCGTCGGCGCGCCGCCCAAGAAGGGCCTCAGCATCGCCGGCCGCCAGGTGCAGCTGGGCGGCCGCACCGTGCCGCTGGGCCTGGCCGTGCTGGGCGGTGCGGTGCTGGCCGGCCTGCTGATCAACAAGCGCACCCGCGCGGCCACCCTGACGGCGGCTGGCACGGCCTGGACCTTCCTGCAGTCGAAGAAACCGTAAGGCCCTGCTTGGAGCCTTTCGCGAAGGGGCCGCGTTGCTGCGGTCCCTTCCACGAAAAGCTGCAGGGAGCCCGAGAATGGCCCATACCAACGAAGACCACATCAAGCTCGTCAACGGCCTGGTCGAGATCACCATCGACAGCGCCGACGGCTACGAGGAAGCCGCCAAGGACGCGCAGAGCAGCCGCTTCAAGACCCTGTTCCAGTCGCGCGCCCAGGAGCGTCGCGCCATCGTCGCCGACCTGCAGGCCGAGGTTCGCCGCCTGGGCGGGACGCCGGACGACGACGGCAGCATCCTGGCCGCCGCCCACCGTGTGTTCCTTAATGTTCGCGACGCCCTGACCAAGGGCGACGAGGCGGTGGTCAAGACCGTCGAGGACGGCGAGGACCACATCAAGGCCAAGTACGAGAAGGCTCTGGGCGACACCGACGTGCAGCCCGAGACCCGCCGCGCCATCGAGGCCGCCTACGCCAAGGTCAAGGCCGGCCACGACCAGATGCGCGACATCAAGCACGCCGTCGCGTCGTAGGCTTCACGCCATTCCGTAGTGCGCCGCAAGGCGCTGCAGGGCCGCCTTCAGGGCGGCCTTGCCCGTTCTGGGCCGCATGCCCAGGGCGACCTCGGTTCCTTGCAGCGACGTGCCGGTGAGACAGATCAGGGTCAGGATTGGCATGGCCTCGGACCCGACGGCCTCCATGGCCCGGCCCAGGCGCTGGCGAGCGGCGTAGGCGCGCTCCATGGGCTCCAGCCGCGAGCCGCCGCCCGAGCGCGGCGCCGGATCCCAGCGCATGGTGAGGCGGCCGATGATCCCCGAGGCGTGGGCGTCGGCCGACAGCTTCTCGCCGGCGTTCCGTTCGGCGGCGGTGATGTGCCGGCGTCGGAACAGCCAGTCCAGCGGCGCCTCACCAAGATTGGCGCGGTGGGTGGTCGCCCTACCGTCGGGCTGGGTCACGGTCTTTTCGCCCTCGACGAAGCCGGGGCGTCCCGGTGGCGGGGAGGGGACCCGCGGCGCCAGCCGCCAGCCGCCGTCGCCACGAGGCAGCAGGCGGGACGACAGCTTGCGGAAGGCGGCTTCGTCGATGACCAGCATGGGGCGGCGGCCGCGCGCGAAGCGCACGGCGTAGGCCTCGTCCCTGGCCTCGATCACCGAGCCGGCGCGGGCCAGCAGGCGGGCGGCGCGGTCGGCCAGGTGTTCGGCCTCCAGGTCGCGTTCCAAGACGGCGGCGGCGCTCATCGGCCCAGCCCCGCGCGTTGGAACTCCATGCCGGCCAAGTCCGGAATGGTTTCGGGCGCCTGACGCACGCAGGCCTCCAGGGCCGTCATGCGGGCGTCGAACACCCGGTCCTCGCGCAGGTCCTCGATGCGGTGACAGGCGTGGGCGCAGGTGGTGCGGTCGCGGCCGAAGGCGAACGCCACCCGTGTCAGCGGCCAGTGAAAGATCACGTGCGCCAGGTAGATCGAGATCTGCCGCGCACGGGCGGCCGACTTGTGAGTGCGCTTGTCCGAAGTGATGTCGACCGGCGCGACCCCGGTGGCCAGGGCCACGGCGTGGGTCACGAAAGCCGCGGCCAGCCGGTCGCGGCGCGGATCGGGCGAGATCGCCCAGGCCTCCTCCAGGATTTGAGCGAGCATGACGGTCCCTCAAGAGCGGCGCCCCCAATGACGCCCATGAGCATCAGCCTAGGCTGATATTCCTCCTGTAGGATAACTTTCCTATTTCGCGCGTCCAGTGAAAATCTAAACCACTGATTGTATTGCGCAGGGGGGGTCGCCTATCCCCCTCCGCCTACGGGGATAGGCGCCTTCGTCACGGTTGACCCGGCGCCGGCGCGGCGGCCGCGGTCGGCGGGTTGGGCTTGAGCATCTCGGCCTCGATGGCCACCTGCACCTCGTCGCCGACGCCCATGGTCGAGCCGGGTTTCGGCACGCCGTAGGAGACGCCGAAGTCTGAGCGCTTGAAGCTGCCGGTCAGCGAGAAGCCGATGCGGGCGTTGGGGTCCATGGGCGGGAAGCCGGCATAGCCGCCATTGAACTTCGCCTTCAGCGTGACCGGCTTGGTCACCCCGTGCAGCGTCAGGTCGCCGGTGACGTCGGCGGTGTCGGGGCCGGTGCTGGCCACCTTGGTCGAGCGGAAGGTGATGGCGGGGTACTTGGCCGCGTCCAGCCAGTCCTTGCCCAGAAGCTCTTCGGTGAACCCGGCGGGCGGCGCGGGCAGCAGCAGCGAACTCGTCTTGATGCTGGCTTCGACATGGGCGCGCTCGGGCGCCTTGGGGTCCAGCGTCAGCTTGGCGTCGAAGTCGGAGAAGCGCGCCGTGTACCAGGAAAAGCCCAGGTGATTGACCTTGAAGCTGAGGTCGGCGTGGGTCTTGTCCAGCGTGTAGTCGCCGGCCGGAAGATCGGCGGGCGGCTTGGCGGCGGCCGGCGCCGCAGCGGTTTCGCCGGCCGGCTTGGCCGAGGCGTCGCTCGTGGCCGCCTTCTGGTCGGAGCAGGCCGAAAGCGCCAGCAACAGGGCGCCGCCGATCGCGAGCTTCGAGGCGTAGGACATGAAACCTCCCTTTTTATGCAGGCGGGGAGGTTCGGCCCGGGGCGACGATGGGGTCAACCCCGGGACGTGGCGCAGCTTGGCGTTTATTTTCGCGCGGCGATCCACGCGTCCGTCCGCGCCTCCAGCACCGCCAGCGGCGTCGAGCCGCCCAGCAGCACCAGGTCGTGGAAGGCGCGCTCGTCGAACTTCGGGCCGAGGGCGGTCTCGGCGCGCTTGCGCAGTTCCAGGATCTTCAGCTCGCCGATCTTGTACGACAGCGCCTGGCCGGGCCAGGAGACGTAGCGCTTCAGTTCGACCTCGATGTTGGTCGAGGACAGGGCGCTGTTCTCGGTGAAGCAGGCGCGGGCCTGCTCCAGGCTCCAGCCCTTCCAGTGCATGCCGGTGTCGGCCACCAGACGGCAGGCGCGCCACATCTCGTAGGACAGGCGGCCGAACAGCTCGTAGGGGTCGCGATAGATGCCCATCTCCTCGCCCAGCCACTCCGAATAGAGCCCCCAGCCCTCGCCGAAGGCGCTGAAATAGAGGTTCTTGCGGAACTCGGGGCCGGTCTGCTCCTGGGCCAGCGAGGTCTGGATGTGGTGGCCCGGCGCGCCCTCGTGCAGCACCAGGGCCGGCAGCTCGTAGAGCCCGCGCTGGTCGAGGTCGGAGGTGTTGATCATCAGCCCCCCGGCGCGGCCGGCCTTGGGGTCGCCGCCGAAATAGCGGCCGGTGGTGTAGCCCTTCTCGATGCTGGCCGGCACGGGGCGCACGCCGTAGGTCAGGCGCGGCAGGGTTCCGAAGTGGGCCGGCAGCTGGTCGTCGGCGCGCTTGGCGATCTCGCTGGCCTTCTCCAGCAGTTGCTGGCGGCTGGTGGCGTAGAAGCGCGGATCGGTGCGCAGGAAGGTCAGGAAGGCCGGCAGGTCGCCCTTGAAGTCGGCCTGCTTCATCACCGTCTCCATCCGCGCGCGAATGCGGGCCACCTCGGCCTGGCCGATCTCGTGAACCTGGTCGGGGGTCATGTCGGTGGTCGTGTAGCGCTTGACCAGGAAGGCGTAATAGCGCTTGCCGTCGGGCAGGTCGCCGGCCGCCAGGCTCGTGGCGGCCTTGGGCAGATATTCGTCCTGCATGAAGGCGACGAAGCTGGCGCGGGCCGGGGCGACCTTGGCCTTCAGCACCGCCTCGCCCTCGGCGATCAAGGCCGCCTTGCGATCGGCCGGCAAGCTGGCGGGCAGGGCGCGCAGCGGCGCCAGCAGCGGATCCTCGGCCAGCGGCGTGGCGGCCGTGCGCTGGGCGCGCTCCAGCACCGACTGGGCGGTCATCTTCGTGTGCACGAAGCCCGAGGCGACCCCGCGCCGGGCCTCGGCGATGTTGGCGGCGTACCAGTCGGGGGCCTGGGCCAGCAGGGCGATCCACTTTCTGGCTTCGGCCTCGTCCTTCAGGCGCGCGCTGCTGGCGCGATAGAGCAGGGTGACGTCGAAACCGCCGTCGCTGCTGAACGGCATGCGGCTCTCGTCGAACGACAGGCCCGTGAGCTTGTCGTCGAGGCTCCAGGCCAGGATCTGGCGGGTCAGCTTCTCGTCGTCCGACAGGCCGGAGGCGTCGACGCCGGCCAGCAGCGCCTTGGCCTTCTCGTACTTGGCCTTGCGGTCGGCGTCGGCCTTGGGGCCGACGGGCGGCAGGCGCCAGCGGGCGGCGTCCGAACCGCTTTCCTCGTCCTCGGCGCCCGACACCGACTCATAGGCCTTCACGGCCTGCGTCAGCTGGGTCGAGGCGGTCGCCTGCGAGGCGTGCGCGCCGCTGGCCAGCAGCACGGCCGACAGGGCCGCGCCGGCGGCGAGGCGAAGAAGATGGTGACGCATGGACGCTCCCCGGAATGAACCGACGGGAGGTTAGAGCAGGATTTGCCGCCGGGCCAAACGGCCCCGCTTCGCATCCGGATCAGAATGTGAGGAAAGGTAAGAAAATGGAGCGGGCGAAGAGATTCGAACTCTCGACATCCACCTTGGCAAGGTGGCGCTCTACCACTGAGCTACGCCCGCGCACCGATTTTCTTGTCTCGTCCATCCGTCTCCCAAAGGGAGGGAATGGAGCGGGCGAAGAGATTCGAACTCTCGACATCCACCTTGGCAAGGTGGCGCTCTACCACTGAGCTACGCCCGCATCGAAGAGGCTGAAAACAGCGCCCCGCGACGAGGAGGCGGCTTATGGCAGAGCGTTCCGCGCTTGGCAAGCACTGTCGCGCAACTTCATTGGGGATGAATGCCGCACTTGCGGAAAGGCCCGTTTCGACGGCTCATTGATCCCTTGGATTTGAGGGGCGGGGCTCTGGGTTTGCGTCTGTTCGTGTTCGGATTGGGCTATGTCGGCGCCGCCTTCGCCGAATCTCTGGCCGCGCGCGGCTGGTCGGTGAGCGCCACGGGCCGCACGCCGCAGGCGCGGGCCGCCGTCGAGGCCCTGGGCTTCTCCGCCGTCGATCCCGACGACAAGGCCGCCATGGTCGAGGCGATGCGCGGCGTGAACGCCGTGCTGGTCACCGCGCCGCCGACCGGCGAGGGCTGTCCGGCGCTGGAGGCGGTGATTCCCGCCCTGGCCGCCGCCGAGGCCTTCCCCGACTGGATCGGCTATCTGTCGACCACCGGCGTCTATGGCGACTTCGACGGGGGCTGGGTGTTCGAATCGAGTCCGCTGAAAGCCCAGTCGGTCGAAGGCGCGCGCCGGGTCGGGGCCGAGCGCGACTGGCGCCAGGTCTGCCGGGGCATGGGCCTGACGGTGGCCACCTTCCGCCTGCCGGGCATCTACGGCCCGGGCCGCAGCGCCTTCGACCGCCTGAAGGCCGGCGAGGGGCGTCGCATCGTCAAGCCCGGCCAGGTGTTCAGCCGCATCCATCGCGACGACATCGTCTCTGGACTGCTGGCCTCGCTGGAGAAGCCCCGCGCCGGGGCGGTCTACAATCTGTGCGACGACGAGCCGGCCCCGCCGCAGGACGTCATGGAGCACGCCGCCCGCCTGCTGGGCGTTCCGGTCCCGCCGGACCTGCCGTTCAACGCCCTGGGCCTGTCGCCGGCCACCCGCCGGTTCTACGCCGAGAACAAGCGCGTCTCGAACGCCCTCGCCAAGGCCGAACTCGGCTGGCGGCCCAGGTATCCGACCTACCGCGAAGGCTTGGCGGCGATCCTGGCGGGGTAGGGGGTCAGAAGCTTTCAGGCCAGCGTTGTGCGCCATGCATGACGCGCAGGATTTCGATGCGATCTTCCCGCACGCGGTAGGCGATCAGGAAAGGCGTTTTTGGCACGACCATTTCGCGTGTCTCTGGCCGACGCCCAATGCGGCCTTGGCGCGGGAACGTGGTCAAACCGCCCGCGGCCTCGAAGATCCGCATGACTTGAGCTGCTGCGGCGCTCGGTCGATCTGTGGCTATCCACGCCTGAGCCGAGCGAAGGTCGCGCAGCGCGGGGGCCGTCCAGACTAGCCGCACTTCGGCATGGGCTTTTCGTTGGGCCCGCCCCACGAGGCCACCCATTCCACCACGGCGTCATGCTCGGCGAACTGGCCGGCGTCGGCTGCGCGGATACCCTCGTCGATCGCCGCCGCCTGCCAGTCACGCATGGCGATGAATTCCCGAACCGCCTGCTCGACCACCCAGGCCTTGGACTGGTCCATGGCCTGGGCGATCTCGGCGACCTGATCGTCGAGRTCCGGGTCGAGGTCGATCGTGAATGGCTTGGTCATGCGCTGGAGGCTCCAGAAAGCAATCTAGCGCAAGGCGTGTCGGCCGTCGCCTACTCCTCCTCCTCGCCCAGGTCCGCGGCAGCCCAGGCGGCCGCGGGGGCCTGACCCGCCGAGCGGGCGCGGGCGGCGCGGGCCAGGCGGCGGGCGCCGGGGTCGTCG
>NZ_JBFTJR010000099.1:0-12514 GCF_056395525.1 Caulobacter sp. 10L414 | reverse complement strand
GGTTCGGGGGCGGCTTCCACCACCACCGGAGCCGGCGCCTCGGCGACGACCGCCGGAGCGGCTTCGACGGCGGCGGGCGCGTCGCCGGCCAGGAGGGCGGCCAGGGCGGCGTCGGGGTTCAGGCCCTCGCCGCGGGTGATTTCCAGGTCGCAGTCGCCGTCGACGAACTCGAAGACCTCGCGGATGGCGGTCTCGTCTTCCTCGGTCTCCAGGCGCACCGTCCAGGTGGCGTAGGCGGCTTCGGCGTCCAGCATGTCCAGCGGCGGGATGGCGCTGGCGTCCAGGGTGGCCTCGATCGGGCCCAGGCGCGCCAGTTCACGCAGCAGCAGGGCGGTCTCGTTGGCCTTGCGGTAGAGGTCCGACTTGGGACGGATCGACACCGTCCAGACGTTGCCCGCGGCGGCGGCGACGTCGGCCGCCTGCTCGTCGATGGTGATCGTCATCGGCTGGAAGTCGAAACCGAGGTCGTCGTCGTCCAGGGCGTCGTCGGCCCCGATCAGCGCTTCGGCCGGCGCGGCGACGGGCGCGGCTTCGAACACCGGCGCCTCGACCACGGCGGCGGGAGCCGGCGCGGCGTTCGGGTCGGTGCAGGCCTTCAGTTCGGCGGCCATGGCGGCCGAGACGGCTTCGTCCACGACGCCCAGCCCGCGGGCCGAGCTGACGTGGTCGGCCAGCACGTCCGAGGCGCGCAGCAGGGTCACCACCAGATCCGGGGTCGCAGGCACTTCGTTGGAACGAACGGCGTCGAGCAGGGTCTCGAACACGTGGGCGAAGCGCACCAGCGGCTCGAGGCCGAAGGCGCCGGCGCCGCCCTTGATCGAGTGGACGGCGCGGAACACGGCGTTGACGGTGTCGCCGTCGTCGTTGCCGTCCTGCATGGCCAGGAGCCCGCCTTCGAGGTCGGCGAGCAGTTCCTCGCACTCCTGGAAGAAGGTGACCTTGATGGCCTCTAACTCGTCCATTCCAACGTTCCTAAAACGAGAGAGTCTTCAGTGCCCCCGGGCAGGGGGAAACGACGTCAGGCCGCGACGCGGCGGATGGCGTCGACCAGCTTTTCCGGGTTGAACGGCTTGACGATCCAGCCCGTGGCGCCGGCGCGGCGCGCGCGGTCCTTCTTGGCCGGGTCGCTTTCCGTGGTCAGCACCAGGATCGGGATGGCGCGATAGTCGTCGTCGACCCGCACCGCCTCGATGAAGCCGAAGCCGTCCAGCTTGGGCATGTTGATGTCGGTGATGATCACGTCGGGGCGATGGGCCGAAAGCACTTCCAGCCCGTGCTCGCCGTCGACCGCTTCGACGACGTTGAACCCGGCGCCGGCGAGGGCCATGCGCAGCATGTCCCGCATCGTTCGGGAATCATCGACCGTGAGGACCGTCCGCGTCACGATTGAACTCCATGGATATCCGCCGAAAGAAGCGCCCCTTCGGCGCCGAACAGACGGGTGGTTTCGACAAAGGCCTCCGAAGGGGCCCGGATAGAGAAGGACTTGCCGTCCGCCGCCCAGGCGGTCTTGGCCGCCAGGAGCACTTGCAGGCACAGGCCGCCGAGGCGACGGACGTTGCCGGCGTCGACCTCGACCGCATCGCCGCGGCGTTCCAGGAACGCCGCCTTGAGGGGACCCGACGCCTTCAGATCAAGCGTTTCGGGCAGCGAAAGGACAGTCATCAAAACTCCTCCCAGCCGTCGCTGGCCGGGGCGGCCGCTGCGGCGGCGCCGCCACGGCCAGGCCGGGCGAAGGCGCCGAGCCGGGCGCGTTGCTCGGCGACGGGGTTGCGGGCCGGCGAGTCGACATGGGCGTCGGCTTCGCGCGGGCGTTCAAAGCGTTGGGCCGAACCCTCGCCCACACGGAAGCGACCGATCAGGCGCACCAGCTCGCCGGTCTCGCCCTTCAGCGAGTGGGTCGCGGCGGTCGATTGCTCGACCATGGCGGCGTTCTGTTGGGTCACCTGATCCATCTGGTTGACGGCGGTGTTGACTTCGTTGAGGCCGGTCGCCTGCTCGGCCGCCGAGGCGGCGATTTCGGTGACCAGGGCGTCGATCTCGCCGACCTTCGCCACGATCCGCTGCAGGGCCTCGCCGGTCTGGCCGACCAGGCTCACCCCCGCCGAGACCTGCTGGGTCGACGACGAGATCAGGGTCTTGATCTCCTTGGCGGCCTCGGCCGAGCGCTGGGCGAGCGCGCGGACTTCCTGGGCGACGACCGCGAAACCACGTCCCGCTTCGCCCGCCCGGGCGGCCTCCACCCCGGCGTTGAGGGCCAGGAGGTTGGTCTGGAAGGCGATCTCGTCGATCACGCCGATGATCTGGCTGATCTGCTTGGAGGAATTTTCGATTTCGCCCATCGCGGACACTGCCTGATGGACGACCTGGCCGGAATGCGTCGCTTCGCCACGGGTGGTCGAGACCACGTCCGAGGCCTGGCGGGCGCCCGAAGCCGTGCGGCGCACGGTGGCGGTCAGTTCGTCGAGGGCGGCGGCGGTTTCTTCCAGGCTGGCGGCCTGCTGCTCGGTGCGGCGCGACAGGTCGTCCGAAGCGTGGGCGATTTCGTCGGCGCCGGTGCGCAGGCCGTCGGTGGAGGCGGCGATCACCTTCACGGTGTCCTGCAGTTGGGCGATGGCGCCGTTGAAGTCGTCCTTCAGCTTGGCGTACTCGCCCGGGAAGGCGGCGGTGACGCGGAAGGTCAGGTCGCCCTGGGCCAGGCGCTCCAGGCCCTCGGCCAGCGAGCTGACCACCAGGGCGCTTTCGCGGGCGGCGGCGGCGGCGGCGGCTTCCTTGGCGCGACGCTCGTCGGCGGTCAGGGCGGCCGACTTCTCCTGCTCGGCGCGCAGCTGCTCAAGGTGCAGCTGGTTGTCGCGGAACACCTTCAGCGAACGCACGATGGCGCCCAGCTCGTCCCCACGAGTCAGGCGTTCCAGATCGATGCCGTTGTCGCCCTTGGAGAGCTTTTCGGTCGCGCCGGCGATGTCGCCGATCGACTTGCGGGTCGTCATCACGGTCATGAAGGCCAGGGCGCCGACGGCGGCCAGGGTGATGAGCGAGAGAACGATGGTGATGCTGATCGAGGCGGCGGCCTCGGCCTGGCGCTTGGCGGCTTGCGTCTTGGCGCGGTTGGCGGCGTCGTCGACCACCTTCTGCAGCTGCGCGGCCATCTTGACGTACTGGTCTTCGAAGCTGCCGGCGAAGCTCATCGCCATGCCAGCATCGACGTCGACCATGCCGCTGACGGTGTCGACGGCGCTGCGGCACTCGGCCAGCGCCTTGACCAGGGCGTCGATCTTCGGACGTTCCGAGACCGGCAGGCGGGCGGAGAGGCCCTTCATTTCCTTGCCGAGGGTGTCGAACTCGGCGAGCAGCTCGGTGATGCGCGGGCCGGCGGGAGCGGCCATCGGATCGGCCTTGGAGGCCAGGATCTGGTAGAGCTTGCCGTGAGCGTCGGTGATGCGGCGCGACAGCGACTGGATCTCGCTGTTGGTGCGCATGTCGGTCTCGACGACCTGCTGCAGCGCCGCCGACTGGCTCTTCTGCACGACGATGGACCCCACGGCCATGGCCGCCAGCATCAGCAGTGCGAAGGCCGGCGCGAAGCCGATTTTTATGATCAACGGCAGATCGACGAGTCGAAAGCGCTTCATGACAAATCCCCTCCAAGAGACGGCCGTGCCCACGGACCGTCCGCAATGTGGGGCGATCATCACGATAGATTCCTAATAGTTCCTGACTTTGGTTAAGGATGATGGCCGCACCCTGTCGCACCCCGTATCGATATGCGCATACGCACGCGTATTTGAGTCTAGAGAGGGGCGATTGTGGCGACCTGGCGCCCTTCACAAGTCATTATGGTTATCGATAAGTAAATATCGATTATTCTTCGGTGACTCAGACTATCTTAACTTGCGGCTGCGAAAAGGTGCAGGCGTCCGGTTGGCGCAACGTCCAACGGACGAAGAAAAAATACTAGGAGCAGCGGGATGAAATATCCGATCGCTATTGCCGCGGGAATCGCCGGCAGCTTTTTCGTCGCTCAGGCCGCTTCGGCCGCCGGCGGTTTCGAAGACCAAATGGGCCGCTGCCTTCAGCAGTTCGCCAACACCAAGGACGCCGCCCAGGTGATGCTTGAGTGCACCGCCGACGCCGGCAAGCTCTCGGCCTGCAAGGTCGTGGACAACAGCGCGGCCGGCAAGGGCTTCGACAAGGCGGCCATGTGCATCGCCGAGAAGCTGCCGATGGGCTCGAAGACCGGCACCGTGAAGGTTCCGTTCCGCTTCCCGGGCGGCGCGTAAGACTTACGCGCCTTCCCAGAGGGGGTCCAAGCGCCTCCGCTGGTCCAGGCCGGCGCATCCCGCAGGGGACGCGCCAAGGCCGGATCGGCGGGGGCGTTTTGCTGTCTGGACATCGGCGTGGTCAAGTAACGCCGAATACTTTTCAAGCAATGCGTTCTCCAAGAAAAGGCCCGCCTTGCGGCGGGCCAGTTGAGGAGACGCGCGAAGAAACCGACCGGGACGCGTTACGCTACGCCGCGCCCCGGCCTCACGAAATTCAGTACTCTTCCCAGTCCTGGTCGATGGCGACGGCGGCCGAGCCGCGGGCGGCGCCGGGACGCGAGGCCACGCGAGGCGCGGCCGGACGGGGCGCAGGGCGGGCGGCGGGGGGCGTCACCGCCTGGCGAGAGGTCTTGAAACCGCCGACGAGGCGGGTCAGTTCGCTGGACTGGCCCTTCAGCGAATGGGTCGCGGCGGTGGTCTGCTCGACCATGGCGGCGTTCTGCTGGGTGACCTGGTCCATCTGATTGACGGCGATGTTGACCTGGGCGAGGCCGCTCGACTGTTCCTGGGCCGAGGACGAGATCTCGCCGACCAGGGCGTCGATCTCGGCCACCTTGACGACGATGCCGCGCAGGGCCTCGCCGGTCTGGCCGACCAGGGCCACGCCGGCCTCGACCTGCTTGGACGAGGCGCTGATCAGGCTCTTGATCTCCTTGGCCGCTTCGGCCGAGCGCTGGGCGAGAGCCCGCACTTCCGAGGCCACGACCGCGAAACCCTTGCCGGCGTCGCCGGCGCGGGCGGCCTCGACCCCGGCGTTGAGGGCCAGGAGGTTGGTCTGGAAGGCGATCTCGTCGATCACCCCGATGATGTTGCTGATCTCGCGCGAGCTGGTCTCGATCTCGCCCATGGCGGCGACGGCGTCGGTGACGACCACGCCCGAGCGCTCGGCGTCGGTCTTGGCCCCGGCCACCACGTCGGAGGCCTGGCGGGCGCCGGCGGCGGCGCGCTTGACCGTGGCGGTGATCTCGTCGAGGGCGGCGGCGGTCTCTTCCAGGCTGGCGGCCTGCTGTTCGGTGCGGCGCGACAGGTCGTCGGCGGCGACGCCGATCTCGTCGGCGCCCATGCGGATGCCGTCGGTGGCCTGGGTCACGGCGGCCATGGCCTCCTCCAGCGTCGCCACGGCGGCGTTGAAGTCGCCCTTCAGCTTCTGGAAGTCGGGCGTGACCTCGATGTCGAGGCGCGAGGCGAGGTCGCCGCTGGCCAGCCGCGACAGGGCCTCGCCGAGCGCCTGGACCACGGCGGTCTGGCTGCGTTCGTTGGCCTGGCGCACTTCTTCCAGGCGCTGGCGTTCGGCCTCGATGGTCTCCAGGTAGATGGAGATGGCGAAGTCCATGTCGAGCATGACCGCCTTCATCAGGGCCGAGACCGCGTCGCCGGCCTTTTCGGCGCCGTCGGCCTTGGCCATGAAGCCCTTGGGCCAGACCTCGCGGATCGCCGCGCGCATCAGGTGCTCGCTGACCAGGGCGTAGCCGCCGATGTACCAGCGCGGCTCCAGGCCGATGCGGGCGTGGGTCTCGCCGATGGCGCGCACGGCCTTGACGTAGGTGTCGCTGAACTCGCCCTCGGCGATCACCGACCAGTGCGACTTCTGGCGATTGCCGGCCGCGTCCATGTGGCGCTCGTCGCCGAAGAACTTGCGGGTCTCGGGCGTGGCCTTGACGCGGTCGTAGAAGCCCTTCAGCGCGGGACCGATTTCCCTCTCGATGAGCGGACGCAGAGCCCGCAGGGCCGCACGGGCTCGCGTGTCGAGGCCCATGAACGCAACGCGGTCACTCAGTGCATAGTCCTGGCTCATCTGGCCGCTTCCCCGATTGAGATATCGGTGGTCACTCTCGCGGTCGATGGTTAATGCGCCAACAACTTTTCCCGTTTTGAGCGCGTCATGACGTCGCACTCTACCGAGATATGCTTGCGGCTATCCGCCGCGACGAAGTGTTTCTCGGGCGATGACCAGTTGTTGGATCTGGCTGGTGCCTTCGTAAATCCGGAAAATACGGACATCGCGGTACAGGCGCTCGATGCCGTAGTCGGCCACGTAGCCGGCCCCGCCGAAGATCTGCACGGCCCGGTCGGCGACGCGGCCGACCATTTCCGAGGCGAACAGCTTGGCGGCCGCCGCCTCCAGGGTGACGCTCTGGTCGGCGTCGCGCTTGCGGGCGGTCTCCAGCACCAGGGCGCGCGCGGCCAGGGCCTCGGTCTTGCTGTCGGCCAGCATCGCCTGGATCAGCTGGAAGCTGGCGATCGGCTGGCCGAACTGCTTGCGCTCGCTGGCATAGGCCACGCAGTCGGCGATCAGCCGTTCGGCCACGCCCACGCAGACGGCGGCAATGTGCAGGCGGCCGCGGTCGAGCACCTGCATGGCCACCTTGAAGCCCTCGCCCTCGGCCCCCAGGCGGTTCTCGGCCGGCACCCGAACGCCGTCGAAGGTGACGTCGTGGATGTGGGCGCCCTGCTGGCCCATCTTCTTCTCGGCCTTGCCCACGTGCAGGCCCGGCAGCCCGGCGGGCACCAGGAAGGCCGAGACGCCCGAGCCGCCCTTGGCGTCCGGGTCGGTGCGGGCCATCACCGTGAACAGCGAAGCCTTGCCGGCGTTGGTGATGAACCGCTTGGAGCCGGTCAGCACGTAGTCGTCTCCGTCGCGCACCGCCCGCGTCTGCACCGAGGCGCTGTCGGATCCGGCTTCCGGCTCGGTCAGGGCGAAGGAGGTGACGGTCTCGCCCGAGGCGATGCCGGGCAGCCACTTGGCCTTCTGGGCGTCGGTGCCGAACATGACGAGGCCCTGGCTGCCGATGCCGACATTGGTGCCGAACACCGAGCGGAAGGCCGGCGAGGCGCGACCCAGCTCGATGGCCACCAGCGCCTCGTCCTCCATCGAAAGGCCCAGGCCCCCGTGCTCCTCGGGGATCGACAGGCCAAAGAGGCCAAGGTCGCGCATCTCGGCGATCACGGCCTCGGGCACGGCGTCGTTCTCGGCCACCTGGGCCTCGATCGGCCGCAGGCGTTCGGCCACGAAGCGGGCGACCATGTCGAGCAGCTGGTCGCGGGTCTCGCGGTCGAGGGCCATGGCGGTTCCTTCCTGTTTTCCGTCGCGTCAAACGATCGTTTTATTTGCCGACTTTAGCCGGCGCGCGGCGGAATGGAAGGCCCGTCAGAAGCGGGCGCGGTAGGTGGCCGACAGGTTCAGCTCCGGATCGGCCGAGGCGTCGTGGCCGGGCTGCAGGGCCACGCCGCCGCGGAAGGTCAGCCGCCGCTCGCCGTTCAGGGCCTTCTCCAGCCCCAGGCGCAGGTCGATCTCGCGCCCGTCGGGCGAGGCGCTGAACCGCCGGGTGGAGTAGGTCAGCGGGTCCTCGTAGGACAGCGGGGCGTCGGCCAGGGTGGTGGTGAAGGCGCCGGCCTCGATGCGCAGGGGCTGGCTGACCTCGAAGGTCAGCTGGGCGCAGGACCAGCCGATGAGGCCGCAGTCGGCCGCCGCCGCCAGGCGCCAGGCGCCGCTGACCGCGCCGTCGAGGGCCAGCAGGCCGCCCTGGGCGTCCATCCGCCCCATCGAGGCCTCGGCCCGCAGGCTGACGCCCGGCCGGGGCGACAGGTCGAAGGCCGCGGCGGTGAAGCGGGTGGTCGAGGGCAGGGCGAAGGTCGAGCCGGGCGCCAGGAACGAGCCCAGCGGACCCAGCGGCTCCTCCAGGGTTCCGGCCGTCAGGCTGAACACTCCGCCGGCGATGGCCGTCTGGCCGGTGGCCGAGACATAGCGCGAGGCCTTGATCTGGCTGGTCCGCAGCGGCAGGCGCCGCTCGGCCTCGCCCTGCTCGGCGCTGAAGGCGAAGCGGCCCAGGCGCACGGCGGCCTGAACGGTCTGGTCGGGGCGGGCGACCATGCGGAAGGCGTCGCGCCCCTCGGGCCCGGCCGGGGCGGGCGCGCCGCCCTCGCCCTTCCAGGTCGAGAAGCTGAAGCGTCCGAAGGCCGCCTGCATGCGCGCCGAGCGCATGGGCTGAGGCGCCAGCAGCAGGTCGGGCGTGCTGGCGTTGGGCATGTCCTCGAACAGCGGGGCCTCGGCGCTGAAGGCCAGCTGGGCGCCGGCCAGGGCCGGGCCGCCCAGGACGACGGCGCTGGACGCCGCCGCGGGGGGCAGGTCGCCGACGCCGCGGCGTGAGGCCGAGGGCACGCTGCCGGCCAGGTCGACCACGAAGCGGCGGTGGTAGTCGTCGGTCAGCACCGTGGTCAGGGCGCTTGTGCGCGCCAGGGCGTTGCCGAAGGCGCCGGCCATGTTGGCGCCCGGGGCCGCGCCGCCGTCGAGCGTGACGGCGACGCCGGCGCCGGTGGCCAGGCTGCTGGTCCCGACCGGCTGGAAGGCCCGCGTCAGGTCCAGAGATCCCCGGCCATAGGTCGAGTCCGTGCCCGTCGCGCCCACGTCGGCGGCCGTGCGCAGCAGGATCGAGACCGCGTCGCGGCCGGAGATGTTGGGGAAGGCCTGCAGCAGCAGGGCCAGAGCGCCCGAGACGTGCGGCGCGGCGAACGACGTGCCCGAGATCCGCCAGCAACTCGTGCCGTCGCAGTCGGTGATCACGTCCTCGCCGGGCGCGACGATGTAGCCCTCGGCGGCGACGCCGGCGCGGTTGGAGAAGCTGGAGAGGGTCCCCGTGCGCGAGATCGAGCCGACGGCCAGCACGGCGCCGGCATAGCGCGGATCGACGGCGTAGCGGGCCGGCCAGCCCGGATCGGCCAGGCCCTCGTTGCCCGCCGAGGCTGCGACCACCACCCCGGCCGCCGCGGCGCGCGACAGGGCCGCCTCGAAGGTCGCGCCCAGCGGGTCCTCGCCGCCCAGCGACAGGTTGATCACCTTGGCCCCGTTGGCCACGGCGTAGTCGATGGCGCGCGCCAGGTTGGTCGAGCCGAAGATGCAGTCTTCGCAGCTGGGATTGGTCGAGGCCGTATCGGCGCGGATCGACAGGATGGTCGAGCCGTAGGCCACGCCGATCGTGCCCGTGCCGTTGAAGTTGGAGGCGATGATCCCGGCCGAGCGGGTGCCGTGGCGGTCGGTGTCGAACGGGGTGTTGCGGCCGGCGACGATGTCGGTCGAGGCGGCCGACAGGCGGCCGGCCAGATCGGGCTGGGCCGGGTCGACGCCGGTGTCGACGACGGCGACGGTCACTCCGGCGCCGGTGTAGCCCGCGTCATAGGCGACATTGGCGTGGATGGCCGCCAGGCCCCAGCTGCGCTGGTACTCCGTGCTCGTCACGCTCGGAGGCGGCGGCGGCGGCGGCGGCGGCGGCGGCGGAGGGGGCGGAGGAGGCGGTGGAGGAGGAGGGGGAGGGGGAGGCGGCGTGGTCACGCCCGTCGAGGGACCGCCCCCGCCTCCGCCGCCCCCGCAGCCTGTCACCAGCAGGGCCGCGCCGACGACGAGCGCGGCGGGCCAGATGCGCAGGGCGCGGTCGAGATTGGTCATCGAAAACCCCTCCGGCCTGCCCCTGCGCTCACCTTACTTCGCGAGGGACGAGCCTTTCGCGAGGACACTGCGTCGCACGCCGTAAAGGAAGTATATCGCGAGGCCGATCAACTGGGCGTAGAAGAAGTAGTGTTGCGTCTTGGCCGGTAGGCTGATGAACAGATACAGGCAGCCCAGGATCGCGCCCGGCGCCACCAGCCACCAGACCGGCGTTGAGAACACCCGCTGACGGCCAGGCTCGCGCAGGCGCAGCACGATCACCGAGGCGCCGACGGCGATGAAGGCGGCCAGGGTGCCGGCGTTGGCCAGCTCGGCGATCTCCTTCAACGGCAGCAGCCCCGACAGGAAGGCCGCCAGCACGCCGGTCAGCACGGTCATCAGCACCGGCGTGCCGGTCTTGGCGTTCACCCGCGACAGGGCGCGGGGCAGCAGGCCGTCGCGGGCCATGACGAAGAAGATGCGGCTCTGGCCGTACATGAAGGCCAGGATCACGGTCGGCAGGGCGATGACGGCGGCCAGGGCCACGCCGGCGGCGACCTTCGGGTGCTTGAGGGTTTCCAGGATGAACACCAGCGGCGCTTCGCTGGCCGAGAACACCTCGGTGCGCGAGGCGCCGATCGAGACGGCGGCGACGATCATGTAGATGGCCGTGCAGGCGGCCATCGAGCCGACGATGCCGATGGTCAGGTCGCGCTTGGGGTTCTTGGTCTCCTCGGCGGCGGTCGACACCGCGTCGAAGCCGTAGAAGGCGAAGAAGATCAGGCTGGCGGCGGCCATGACGCCGACCTTGAGGCCGTCGGGGCCCGGGTTGGCGGCGAAGCCCTTGGGCATGAACGGCGTGAAGTGGCTGGCGTCGAAGGCCGGCAGGCAGAGGGCGACGAACACGGCCAGGGCCGCGATCTTGATCACCACCAGCACCATGTTGACCGTGGCGCTCTCGCGGGTGCCCAGGGCCAGCAGGCCGGCCACCGCCATCGAGATGATCACGGCCGGCAGGTTGATGATGCCGCCGGCGTGCGGGCCGGCCAGCAGGAAGTCGGGCGTGCCGATCATCTTGAACAGCCCCTGGGCGTGGGCCGACCAGCCCACCGCCACGGCCGCGCAGACCAGGGTGTATTCGAGGATCAGGCTCCAGCCGATCACCCAGGCCACCGGCTCGCCCATGGCCACGTAGCTGTAGGTGTAGGCGCTGCCCGAGGCCGGGATCATCGTCGACAGTTCGGCGTAGCACAGGGCCGCGCAGGCGCAGACCGCGCCGGCGATCAGGAAGGACAGGATCACGCCGGGACCGGCCAGGCCCGCGCCGACGCCGGTCAGGGTGTAGATGCCGGTGCCGACGATGGCGCCGACGCCCAGGGCCACCAGGTGGGGCCAGCTCAGGGTCTTCTTGAGCTGGTGGCCCTCATGGCCGCCGCTCGCCCCGTCGATCGCCTTGCGGCGCGTCCAGAAACTCATGCTTGTCCTCCCGACTGCCGGGGGACCATGGCCGGGGATCGGCGCACCGCCAAGGGGGCAGGGCGCAAAGACGACGGATATTCGGCGCGGGCCCGAAAATGCGCCCTCCACGGACGAAACGCCGGTTTGGGCGGCCTTGAGCCGAAGGATCGTCGGTTCAGATCGCCGCGTCGAAGGCCTGGAAGCTGATCGGCGCCGGCGCCGGGGCGCCGCGGCCCTTCATGCGCGCGTGCAGCGCCTTGACGCAATTGCTGCCGGTGCGCTCGAACAGGAAGGGCAGGACGCCGTGGACCAGGCAGGCCAGGCCCGCGGCCAGCATCGGCAGGCCGAAGCTCCAGGCCATGGCGAAGTGCTCGCCATAGGTTTCGCCCACTTGTCGGGGGTGGCGGGTGAAGAGCTCGAGCATCGCGGGTCCCTCCTCGATCGAGACCTGCGAGGATGCGCCGCGTTGGTGAGAAAGACATTGTCGATCTTGGCGGCGCGCGGCAGGTTGGGAGAATTCCCATCTCCGATATGCGAAGAAGCGAGATGATCGATCTCGATTCCATCGACCGCCGCCTGCTCGCCATCCTCCAGGAGGACGCCACCGCCTCGATCGCCGAACTGGCCGAGCGGGTGGGGCTGTCGCAGACCCCGTGCTGGAAGCGGCTCAAGCGTCTGCAGGACACCGGCGTCATCACCGCCCGCGTCGCCCTGCTCGACCGCGAGGCCCTGGACCTGCCGCTGACCGTGTTCGTGGCCGTCAAGACCGGCCGTCACGACGAGGACTGGCTCGCGACCTTCGCCAAGGGCGCGGGGGCCCTTCCCGAGGTGGTCGAGTTCTACCGGATGGCCGGCGAGGTCGACTACCTGCTGAAGGTGGTGGTCAAGGACATCGCCGCCTACGACCGCTTCTACAAGCGCCTGATCGCCACCGCGCCGCTGACCGACGTGTCGTCCAGCTTCGCGATGGAGCAGATCAAGTTCACGACGGCCCTGCCGATCCCGACCTAGGGGGCGGGTTGCGCTCTTGTCCTCCCCAACCCTGTCCTTCCCCGCGAAGGCGGGGATCCAAGCTGGTTTCCGGGATTTGGCGCGGCCGTCGATCATCCGCGGACTCGGCTTGGGTCCCCGCTTTCGCGGGGAAGCTCGGTTGATAGGTTCTAAGACCTAGCCGCGCCCGTCGATCCAGGTGCGGACGACGTTGCGGTGGTCGTCGAGGAGGACGAGGTCGGCGGCCATGCCGGGGGCGATGGTTCCGCGTTGGGCGGCAAGGCCCAGGAAGGCGGCGGGGGCGCTGGAGGCGGTCMTGACGGCC
>NZ_JBFTJR010000098.1:0-12627 GCF_056395525.1 Caulobacter sp. 10L414 | reverse complement strand
TGATCGGCGAACCTCCCCCTGTGGGGGAGGCGGCCGAAGGCCGGTGGGGGGCCGGTTTCAGCTTTCGAGGCGGCGGCCGGTTTCGCAGTCACTCCCCCCACCGATCGCTGCGCGATCGCCTCCCCCACGGGGGGAGGTTCCTTGAGGGTTGCGGTCTTAGCCGCCCGACGGCGGCCGCCTCCCCCAAAGGGGAGGACCTTGAGGTCAGCGGGCCTTGATCTTGGCGATCAGGTCGGTGGCGACGCCGGGGCTGACGAACTTGCCGACTTCGCCGTCGAGCGAGGCGATTTCCTTGACCAGCTTGGAGGCGATGGCTTGGTGGCGCGGGTCGGCCATCAGGAAGACGGTCTCGATCTCGCGGTCCATCTGCTGGTTCATCGCGGTCATCTGGAATTCGTACTCGAAGTCGGCCACGGCCCGCAGGCCGCGGACGATCATCTGGGCCCCGACCTCGCGGGCGAAATGGATCAGCAGGCTGTCGAACGGCCGGACGTCGATCACGGCGCCGCCCAGGTGGGCGGTCTCGCGCTGCAGCATGGCGACCCGCTCGTCGAGCGAGAACAGGGGGTTCTTGCCGATGTTCACGGCTACCCCGATGACCAGCCGATCAACCAGCTTCACCGCCCGACCGATGATGTCGAGGTGGCCGTTGGTGACCGGGTCGAACGTCCCGGGATAGAGACCGATGCGCATGAAACCCCCTGCGTTTCCAGACTTACGGGGTCTCATCCGCCCCGCTTGCGTCGTCCTGTCCTTCGTCGCCGCCGGCCTCGGCCAGACGTTCGACGCTCACGACATGCTCGTCGGCCGCCGTGCGGAAGACGGTTACGCCCTGAGTATTCCGCGCTGCAACACGAATTTGCGCGACGGGGCACCGTATCAGCTGACCCGCGTCGGTCACCAGCAGGATTTGATCGCTCTCGTCGACGGGGAACGAGCCCACCAGCTTGCCGCCGCGCTTGGACAGGTCCTGGGCCGCCAGGCCCTGGCCGCCACGGCCGGTGCGACGGAAATCATAGGCGCTGGTGCGCTTGCCGTAGCCTTCCGACGAGATCGTCAGGATGATCTCTTCGGCCGCGCCCAGTTCGGCGATGCGCTCGACCGTCAGGCTGGCCTCGCCGGCCTCTTCGTCGGTCTCCTCCGGCGCCGGGGCTTCCTCGCCCTCCTCGCCGTTGGCTGCGCGCAGCAGGGCGCGCTGGTGCTTGAGATAGGCGGCGCGCTCGGCCGGGGCGGCGTCGACGCTGCGCAGCACGGCCATCGAGATGACGGTGTCGCCCGAGGCCAGCTTCACGCCGCGAACGCCGGTGGAATCGCGGCTGGCGAACACCCGCACCTCGTCGACCGAGAAGCGGATGCAGCGGCCGGCCGCCGTGGTCAGCAGCACGTCCTGGTCGCCGTTGCAGACCGCGACGCCGACGATGCCGTCGCCTTCGTCCAGCTTCATGGCGATCTTGCCGTTGCGGCGGACGTCGACGAAGTCCGACAGCTTGTTGCGACGCACGCTGCCCGAGCGGGTGGCGAACATCACGTCCAGGCCGTCCCAGGTGGCCTCGTCCTCGGGCAGGGTCAGGATCGAGGTGATGGTCTCGCCCGGCTCGATCGGCAGCAGGTTGACGAACGCCTTGCCGCGCGAATTGGCGGCGCCCAGCGGCAGGCGCCACACCTTCATCTTGTAGACCTTGCCGCCCGAGGTGAAGAACAGCAGCGGCGCGTGGGTCGAGGCCGAGAACACGCGGGTGACGGCGTCCTCGTCCTTGGTGGCCATGCCCGACTTGCCTTTGCCGCCCCGGTGCTGGGTGCGGTAGTTGGCCAGCGGGGTGCGCTTGACGTAGCCGCCCATGGTGACGGTGATCACCATGTCCTCGCGGACGATCAGGTCCTCGTCTTCCACGTCGGCGTCGCCGTCGACGATCTGGCTGCGACGCGGGATGGCGAACTTGTCCTTCACCTCGACCAGCTCTTCGCGGACCACGGCCATGATGTTGGCGCGGTCGGAAAGCAGTTCGAGATAGCCGCGGATGGCTTCGGCCAGGGCCTCGGCCTCGTTGCCGATCTCGTCGCGGCCAAGGCCGGTCAGGCGCGACAGGGTCAGGGCCAGGATGGCGCGGGCCTGCTCGTCGGTCAGGCGGATGAAGCCGCCGTCTTCCTGCACCGAGCGCGGGTCGGCGATCAGCTCGACCAGGGGCAGCATGTCGCCCATCGGCCAGGCCTTGGCCACCAGGCGCTCGCGCGCCTCGGCCGGGTCCTTGGACGAGCGGATGATGTGGATGAACTCGTCGATGTTGGCCACCGCGATGGCCAGGCCGACCAGCACGTGGCCGCGGTCGCGGGCCTTGCCCAGCTCGAACTTGGTGCGGCGGACGACGACTTCCTCGCGGAACTCGACGAACACTTCCAGGAGCTTGCGCAGGCCCATCTGCTCGGGACGGCCGCGGTTCAGGGCCAGCATGTTGACGCCGAACGAGCTTTGCAGCGCCGTGAAGCGATAGAGCTGGTTGAGGATCACCTCGCCCGAGGCGTCGCGCTTGAGCTCGACCACGATGCGCATGCCGTCGCGGTTGGACTCGTCGCGGATGTCGGCGACGCCCTCGATCTTCTTGTCACGGACCAGCTCGGCGATGTGCTCGACGAGGTTGGCCTTGTTCACCTGATACGGGATCTCGGTGATGATGATGGCTTCGCGGCCGGTGCGGATCTCGTCGACGCTGGCCACGCCGCGCATCACGACCGAGCCGCGGCCGGTGAGCAGCGCGTTGCGCGGCGGCGAGCGGCCGATGATCTCGCCGCCGGTCGGGAAGTCCGGACCGGGCACGAGGTCGAGCAGCTGGTCGGTGGTGACCTCGGGCTCGTCGATCAGCAGCAGGCAGGCGTCGATGACTTCGCCCAGGTTGTGCGGCGGAATGTTGGTGGCCATGCCGACGGCGATGCCGCCCGCGCCGTTGACCAGCAGGTTGGGGATCCGCGACGGCAGGACGGTGGGTTCCTGCTCCTTGCCGTCGTAGTTGTCGGCGAAGTCGACCGTGTTCTTGTCGAGGTCGGCCAGCAGCGACATGGCCGGCGGCGCCATGCGGCACTCGGTGTATCGCATGGCGGCGGGCATATCGCCGTCGACCGAGCCGAAGTTGCCCTGGCCGTCGATGAGCACCAGGCCCATCGAGAACGACTGCGTCATGCGCACCAGGGTGAAGTAGATCGAGGCGTCGCCGTGCGGGTGATACTTACCCATGACGTCACCGACGACGCGGGCCGACTTGACGTACGGGCGCTCGGGCGTCTGGCCCTGCTCGTGCATCGAGAACAGCACCCGGCGGTGCACCGGCTTGAGGCCGTCGCGCGCGTCCGGAAGGGCGCGGCTGACGATGACGCTCATCGCGTAGTCGAGATACGAACGGCGCAGTTCGTCCTCGATGTTGATCGGGGCGATGTCTCCGCGCGGCCCTTCGGGAGGCAGAGTGTTTTGATCGTCGCTCAAGGGGATTTTTCGCCGTCAGAATCGAACACGGAACAGTCGGAAACAGTTAGCATTCTGACACGGACGGCGCCACCTTCGCCGCCCCAACGTTCCTAAGCGAACCGGAGCAGTTTCATGCGTCTGACCGCCCTCTTCCTCGCCGCCGGCCTCGTGGCCGCCACCACGGCCTCGGCCGCCGATGCGCCCGCAGTCGCGACCGCCGAGATCAAGGGCGCCGACGGCAAGACCATCGGAACCGGGACGATCACCGAAGCGCCGCACGGCGTGCTGCTGAAGATCGAGGCCAAGGGCCTGACGCCCGGCTGGCACGGCCTGCACTTCCACGAGAAGGGCGACTGCGGAACCCCCGACTTCAAGTCGGCCGGCGCCCACGTGCACACGACCACCACGGTGGTCCACGGCCTCCTGAACCCGAACGGCAACGACAACGGCGACCTGCCCAACCTCTACGCCGCCGCCGACGGCGTGGCGGTGACCGAGGTGTTCTCGCCCCTGGTGTCGCTGAAGGGCGCGGGCGGCCGCCCCGCCCTGCTGGACGCCGACGGCTCAGCCATCGTCATCCACGCCAGCCCCGACGACCACACCAGCCAGCCGATCGGCGGCGCCGGCGCGCGCAGCGCCTGCGGGGTGGTGAAGTAGCCCCCTTCCCTCCTCCATAGTCGACGGAAACGAAAACGGCCTCCGGATCGCTCCGGAGGCCGTTTCTGTTTGGGATGCTTCCCGAACCTAGCGCGGCAGCACCAGGCCCGGATCGATCGGCTTGGCCTTGTCCTTCGGGGTCGGGGCGTAGCGGACCTCGAAGTGCAGCTGGGGCTCGTTAACGCCGCCGGTCTGGCCGACCGTGCCGAGCTGTTCGCCCTGGCCGACCTGCTGGCGCATCTTCACGTCGGTGGTGGCCAGGTGGGCGTAGGCCGTGACCCAGCCGTCGGCGTGCTTGACCAGCACGAGGTTGCCGAAGCCCGGCACCTGGTTGCCGGCGTAGACCACCTCGCCCGAGGCGGCGGCCTTGACCGGCGCGCCGGCCGAGGCGCGGATGTTGAGGCCGTCGTTGCGCTGGCCCGTGCCCTTGGGGCCGAAGTCCGAGATGGTCTCGCCGCGCACCGGCCAGACGAAGCGGCCGCGGCCGGCGGCCGTGATCTCGGCCTCGGTCGGCGGAGCGCTGCTCTCGATGATCGGACGCGACGGGGCCGGCGGCGGGGTGATCGGCTGGGCCGAGACCGGCGCGCTGGGACGCGGATAGCTGGAGGACGAACCCGACGGCGTGTACGGGCGCGGGCTGGACGGCAGGCCGCTGGTCGACGGCGCGGGGGCCGGCGAGGCGCCGATCGGCGTCTGGGCGGTCGTGGTCGGAGCCGGCGTCGAGGGACGCGGCGCGGGCGTGGTCACCGTCGTGCGGACCGGGCCGCGGTCCTTGTAGCCGTCGGGCAGGACGACCTTCTGGCCCTTCTTGACCGACGCGCCGGTGCGCAGGTTGTTCTCCTTGGCCAGCGCCGAGACGCTGACGTTGAAGCGCTTGGCGATGCCGGCCAGGGTGTCGCCGCTCTCGGCCACATAGGCCTTGTCGGTGGTGGCCGGGCCTTTGAGCTTCTGGCCCGGACGGATCACGTACGGGGCCTTCAGGTCGTTGTCCTCGACCAGGTCCTTGCGGGTGGTGCCAAGATCGCGGGCGATGGAGTCGATGGCGTCGCCCGACTTCACGGTGTGGATCTTCGGCTTGCCGACGACCTCGATCACCTTGCCGGTGATGCTGACGGTCGTGGTGGTGGTCGCGGCGGGCGCGGGCTCGTCGTCGACCACAGGGCGCGACGGCGGCGGGGCGGCGGCCGGGCGCGAACCGATCGGCGGGGCCGAGGCGGTCGGCGTGCGGGTCGGCGCGGGCGCGGCCCYGGCCAGGGTGGACGAACCGCCCGGAACCGGCTGCATCACCGTGGTCTTGGACGGACCCTTGTCCTTGTAGCCTTCCGGCAGGCGGATCTTCTGGCCGGCGCGGATCGAGGCGCCGCTCGACAGGTCGTTCTCCTCGGCCAGGGCGGCCGGGGTGACGCCGAAGCGGCGCGAGATGGCGCTGAGGGTGTCGCCGCTCTCGACGACATACGCTTTCGCCTTGGTCGAGGGGCCCTTCAGCTTCTGGCCCGGCTTCAGGCGATAGGGCTCTTCCAGGTCGTTCAGCTTGGCCAGTTCGACGCGCGAGATGCCCATCTTGCGGCCGATGGCGTCGAGGCCGTCGCCCGACTGGACGGTGTAGGTCTGCGGGCCGCCGCTGACGTCGACGACCTTGCCGCCGGTGGTGGTCACCACGACCGGACGCATGGCCGGCGCCTGCTGCACCGGAGCCGGCGCCGGGATCGGGCGGCTGTCGGCCGGCGGCGGGGGCGGCGGCGGAATGTCGGAGGGCACGGGCGCCAGCGGCTGGCTGGACACCGCGCCGGCGGCGACCGGCGCGGTCACCGGCGGGGCGTCGTCCTCAGGCGGCTGGGCGGCCGGTGGCGGGGTCTGGACGGCGGGCGGAGCCTGGACGAGCGGCGGGCTGACGCCGGCCTCGACGCGGGTGGGATACTGGGCGCCGGTCGTCTCGCAGGCCGCGAGCGTTCCAGCCGTCAGCGCGATCACCGCCGCTTGCGTCCACAACTGCCTCATGACCTCTCCTTTCCTCGCGGAGCCTTCAAGTCGCCGCCGCAAGGGTGAATCAAACCTTAACCAAACACGCGCGACGTCACCGAACCTGTGGACGCCAGGCCCGCTCTACTCGCGGGCGACGCCTTCCAGGATCGGGACGAAACGCACGTCGCACAGGGCTTCGACCGTGAAGCCCCCCTTCCCGTCGCCGGCATAGCGGCGGAGGCTCTGAACCGGCCCACGACCAACGGGCGCGACGAGCACGCCGTTGGGCTTGAGCTGAGCCAGGAGCCCCTTAGGCTCTTCCTGCGCCGCAGCCGTGACCATAATACGGTCAAAAGGCGCCTGCTCGCGCCAGCCTTCCCAGCCGTCGCCGAACTTGGTGATGACGTTGGTCAGGCCCAGGGTCGCAAAGCGCGCCTCGGCCTCCTTCATCAGGGTGCGATAGCGCTCGACCGTGTAGACGAGGCGCGACACCCGGCTGAGGATCGCGGTCTGGTAGCCCGAGCCGGTGCCGATCTCGAGCACGCGGCAGCGCGGCTCGACCGTCAGGGCCTGGGTCATCAGGCCGACGATGAACGGCTGGCTGATGGTCTGGCCGCAGGCGATCGGCAGGGCCGAATCCTCCCACGACCGCTCCTTGAAGAGGTCGGGCGTGAACAGGTCGCGCGGGGTCTTCTCGATCGCCGACAGCACGCCCGGATCGGTCACGCCCTGGGCGCGCAGGGCGTCGAGCAGCCGCTTGAGCAGCGCTTCTGGCGTTTCCGGGCGCTTGGCGCTCGCCATCACAGGCCAGGCTCCGGCTTGGAGGCGAGCTTGGGCGGCGCCCCGCCCAGCACGCCCTTGAGGGCCGCGACGGTGGCGTTGTGCGTCAGGTCGATATGCAGGGGCGTCACCGAGATGCGCCCTTCGTAAACGGCCTTCAGATCGGTGCCCTCCGGCGGATTGGACGGCTTGGCGGTGAAGCCCGTCCAGTAGTAGTCGCGACCGCGCAGGTCGGTCCGCTTTTCAATGCGCCGCAAGTGCGAGTCGCGGAAGCCTTGCCGGGTCACTTCCACGGCATCGACGCGCTCGGGCGGGATCGGCGGGAAGTTGACGTTCATCACCACGTCCGACGGCCAGCCCACTTCCAGCAGGCGGCGCACGATGCCCGGCGCGAAATGCTCGGCCGTTTCCCAGTGGGCGACGACCTCGTCGGCGAAATAGGTCATGGCCTGCGACAGGGCGATGGACGGAACGCCCAGCACCATGCCTTCGATGGCGCCGGCCACGGTGCCCGACAAGGTGACGTCCTCGGCCAGGTTCTGGCCGCGGTTGACGCCCGACAGGACGAGGTCGGGCCGCGCGCCCTGCACCAGTTCCTGGAACGCCAGCGCCACGCAGTCGGTGGGCGTGCCTTCGACGGCGAACCGACGCTCGCTGATCTTCCGCACGCGCAGCGGGTCGGCCAGGGTCAGGGCCCGGCTGGCGCCCGACTGCTCGTATTCCGGCGCGACGACCCAGACGTCGTCAGACAGGGCAGCGGCGATGCGCTCCAGGGACGCAAGCCCCGGAGCGTGAATGCCGTCGTCGTTGGTGAGGAGGATCCGCATCTTACTGCTCCTCCCCTGTGAAACGGGGGAGGTGGCGCGGCGCCATCGGCGACGTGACGGAGGGGGCGACGGCTCGCACGGCGCCCAGTCTCGCCCCCTCCACCGCTTCGCGGTCCCCCTCCCCCGTTACACGGGGGAGGAACTTGAAGGCGGATCCGATCACGCAGCGCCCCCGATGTGGGTCAGGCCGCCCATGTAGGGCTGCAGCACGGCCGGAATGGCGATGCGGCCGGCTTCGTCCTGGTAGTTCTCCAGAACGGCCACCAGGGTGCGGCCGACGGCCAGACCCGAGCCGTTCAGGGTGTGGACGTAGTGCGTGCCCTTCTCGCCGGCCTTCTTGTAGCGGGCGTCCATGCGGCGAGCCTGGAAGTCGCCGCAGTTCGAGCACGAGCTGATCTCGCGATAGGTCGCCTGGCTGGGCAGCCAGACTTCCAGGTCGTAGGTCTTGCGGGCGCCGAAGCCCATGTCGCCCTTGCACAGCAGCATGGTGCGGAACGGCAGCTCCAGCTTCTTCAGCACGCTCTCGGCGCACTCGACCATGCGCTCGTGCTCGGCCTCCGACTGGTCGGGCGTGGTGATCGAAACGAGCTCGACCTTCTGGAACTGGTGCTGGCGGATCATGCCGCGGGTGTCGCGGCCCGAGGCGCCGGCTTCCGAGCGGAAGCAGTAGGTCAGGGCCGTCAGGCGCAGCGGCAGCTCTTCCTCGCCGGTGATCTGCTCACGCACGAGGTTGGTCAGCGACACCTCGGCGGTGGGGATCAGCCACTTGCGCGCTTGAGCGAGTTTGCCCCGAGCTCCTTCCGGTGGAACCACCCAGATAGTTCCATCCGCCTTTTGCAAAACGTCAGCACCATCTACTTTTGGATAGTACAGGCCAACTCCATCCACCTTAACGGAATCCGGCGGAAGGTACGTGGAAGTCGCCAGGAATAGGTCATCCTCGAACTTCGGCAGTTGGCCAGTCCCGAACAGCGCCTCGTCCTTGACCAGCACCGGCGGGCTGACCTCAGTGTAGCCGTGCTCGACCGTCTGCAGGTCGAGCATGAACTGGCCAAGGGCGCGTTCGAGCCGGGCGATCTCCTTCTTGAGCACCACGAAGCGCGCGCCGCTCATGCGGGCGGCGGCTTCAAAGTCCATGCCGCCGAGGGCCGCGCCCAGGTCGACGTGGTCCTTGGGAGCGTTCAGGCGGCCGGCCGGCAGCTTGGACGCATCGCCCCAGCGGCGCTGCTCGACATTGCCCGCCTCGTCCTCGCCTTCCGGCACTTCGGCGGCGGGAATGTTGGGCAAGGACGCCAGCAGGTCCTTCAGCTTGGCGCCGACGAGATGCTCTTCTTCCGAAGCCTCGGCCATGCGGCCCTTGAGCGCCTCGACCTCGGCCATCAGACGGGCCGCTTCGGCCTCGTCCTTCTTGGCCTTGGCCATGCCGATCAGCTTGGAGCTTTCGTTGCGCTTGGCCTGGGCCTCCTGCAGGGCGGTCTGGGCCGCGCGCAGCTGGGCGTCGAGCTTGACGGCTTCCGACGCCGCGCCCGAACGGCCCTTGGCCGACCAGGCGGCTTCATAGGCTTCGGTATTGTCGCGGATGGCCTTGATGTCGTGCATCGGAATGAGCTCGGCAGGAAGTCGTTAAGAAACGCCCTTCTCTAAGGCGCGTCGGCAAGGGCGCCAACCTTTTCGCGCGGCGTTCAGCCGACAGGATCGACGCTCCAATCCTCGTGAGCATGCCGAACGCGCAGCACACGCACGTCGTGACCGTCCAGCATGTAGACGATGATGTGCGCCTTGTAGGAATGGACGCGAACCGGAGGCTTAATGTCGGAGCGTTCGGGAGCGGCCCGAGGAAAGGCTTCCAGGAAGCCGAAGACCTCTTCAAGGCCCGCATGATAGCGCTCGGCCTGCTGCCGGCCAAAAAGCGCGTACGCCTTCGATATAGATATCGACGAGATCGTCCCTGGCTCGGCGGCTGAGCCTATAGGCCAAGCGCGCTGGCCCGCGCCCGGGCGATCTCGAGGATCTCGGACATGCCATGCTCGCTGTCGCCGGACGCCAAGGCCTCGTCGACCAGCACCTGCATGGCCTGGATCTTGGCGTGGCGCGCCCGATCACGCTCGATCAGGTCCCGCACATAGTCTGCGGGCGTGTCGCAGCGATCGGTTCGGGCCTGCTCCTCGACCCAATCCTTGTCAGCTTTCGACAAAGAGACGTTCATCGTCGCCATGACGTCAGCCTGGAACTGACGGTCTGGATTGTCAAACGACAGCCTAGACCGCAACGACGTCCTTGCTCTCCTCGGCCTCGCGCTTCTTGCGGCCGCGCTCGATGATCCAGACGCACCAGATGCCGACCTCGTAGAGCAGGCACATGGGGATCGCCAGGGTCAGCTGGCTGATGGGATCGGGCGGGGTCAGGATGGCGGCGGCGATGAACACGCCGACGATGGCGTAGCGGCGGCCCGCGCGCAGCATCTTGGAATCGATGATCCCGGCCATGCCCAGCAGCGAGACGACCACCGGCAGCTGGAAGCACAGGCCGAAGGCCAGCAGCAGCGAGGTCACCAGGGTCAGGTAATCGGAAACCTTGGGCAGCAGCTCGACCGAGATGCCGGCGCCGAAGATCTGCTGGTTCATCGAGAACCAGACGATGAACGGGAGCATCACGTAGTAGACCAGCGCCGAGCCCAGCAGGAACAGCACCGGCGAAGCGACCAGGAAGGGCAGGAAAGCCCCCCGCTCGTTCTTGTAGAGCCCCGGCGCGACGAAGCGGTAGAGCTGCCAGGCCAGCACCGGGAAGGTGACCACCACGGCGCCGAAGGCCGACAGCTTCAGCTTGGTGAAGAACTGCTCCAGCAGGGCGGTGAAGACGAACTTCTGGTGGGCGACGTCGACGGGCGCGTCCTTCAGCCCGACCAGCACCATGATCAGGTCGAACGGATTGTGGTGCGCCCCGGTCTTGCTGGCGGCGACCATGCCGGCGGCCACCTCGAACGGGTGGATCAGGAACAGGAACAGCTGCGTCGAGAACGCGAAGCAGACGCCGAAGCCGACGAACAGCGCCACGACGCAGACGATCAGGCGCGAGCGCAGTTCGGTCAGGTGCTCAAGCAGCGGGGCGCGCGAGGCCTCGATCTCGTCTTCGGGATCGTAGTTGGTCACGAGACGACATCCGAGCTTGAAGAGGCGGCCTTGGCGGCGCGCTTGCGGGCCGGCTTGGCGGCCGGCGCGGCGACTTGCGCCTTGGCGGCCTTAGCCTTTGGAGACTGGGGCTTGGCGACGACGCCGACGTCCTTGGAGGCGGCCCTGGCGCGCGGCTTCTTGGCGACGATCTCGACGGTCGGCTCGGCCACGGCCTTGGGGGCGCGCTTGCGGGCCGGCTTGGCCGGCGGCTCCAGCGTCGCGGCCGCATCGGCCTGCGGCTCGGCGACCGGCTCGGGATTGTGGGCGGCGTAGGGATGGGCCTGCACCGAACCGCTGTTCAGGCTGGCGTCGATGTCGGCGAAAACCTGGTCGACGCCGGCGTCCTTGGCCTCGTCGACGGCGCTCTGCAGCGGATTGGCGTACTGGCCCGCGCGCATGGCCTCGACCTCGCGACGAAGGTCGTCGAGCTCGGACTGGCGGGCCATTTCGTCGAAACTGGCGCGGAACTCGTTGGCCATGCCTCGGATCTTGCCGACGAACTGGCCCAGCTTGCGCAGAAGGACCGGCAGGTCCTTGGGACCGACCACGATCAGTGCGACCGCGGCGATAATCAGAAGCTCTAAGCCGCCGACTTCCTGAAACATATATGCGCCTTGAGAGCGGACGCGGCCTCCACCTCTCGCTGAGGCGGAAACCGCGGCGGTTCAGAAAAACGAGGCCGCGCCCTTCCGAAGACGGCGCGGCTAGACCGACCTTACGACTTGCGCAGGTCTTCCTTCTCGGCCTCGGTGCGCGGCAGGGCGCCGGTCGACTTGTTGTCGGCCACTTCCTGGCTGCTGTCGTCCTTCAGACCGTCCTTGAACGCCTTGATGCCCTTGGCGGCGTCCCCCATGATCCCGGACAGCTTGCCGCGACCGCCGAAAAGCAGGGCGACGACCGCGATCACGATCACCCAGTGAATCCAGCTCATGCTACCCATAACGGCGGTGCTCCTTGCGACAGCGGCGCTTTAGCCGCTGCGGCGTGTCGTTACAATGTCTCAGATAATATAGGCGTCCGCGTGGCGCGGAGCCAAGCGGAACGGAATGCGGCGATTGCGCCCCGGCCAAGACAGGCTAGGCCTTGTCGCTTCCCTCCAGTTCGCCGAGGAAATCCTGTGCGAATTCCGGGGTCTCGCCCTCGTCGAGCGGATCCTCGCCCTCGTCGTCGCGCAGCCCCAGCGGATCGGGAACGGTGAAGCCCGGCGGCAGGTTGAGGTCGAGCAGGCCCGCGGCCTTCATCTCGGCCACGCCCGGCAGGTCGCCCAGATTCGCCAGGCCGTAGTGCTCGAGGAAGGCGTCGGTGGTGCCGAAGGTCACCGGCCGGCCCGGCGTGCGGCGGCGCCCCCGCATGCGGATCAGGCCCAGCTCCAGCAGCACGTCCAGCGTGCCGCGGCTGGCCTGCACGCCGCGCACGGCCTCGATCTCGGCCCGGGTGACGGGCTGGTGGTAGGCGACGATGGCCAGGGTTTCCTGGGCGGCCTTGGAGAGGCGCCGCGGCTCCTCGCGCTCCTCGGTCATCAGGAAGGCAAGGTCGGCGGCGGTCTGGAAACGCCAGCGGCCGGCCACCTCGACGAGTTCGATCCCCCGCCCGGCCCAGGTCTGCCGCAGGTCGGCGATCCCCTGGCGAATGTCGGCGCCGTCGGGCAGGCGTTTGGCCAGATCCTGGACGCTCAGCGGTTCGGCCGCCGCGAACAGCAGGGCCTCGATGCAGCGTTCGGTGAAGATGGGGTCGAGGGTCATCGTGCGGGGCCTTCCCCCTCCGGCCCTTCGGGGGG
>NZ_JBFTJR010000097.1:0-12773 GCF_056395525.1 Caulobacter sp. 10L414 | reverse complement strand
TCCCGAGACCTTCTTGCGGCCCCGCTCGATGCGGTCCTCGCCACGCTTGGGCCGGTACCAAGAGCCCTCCCCATGGCGGGGACGGCTTTGATTATGGCCCGGGTTTCAGCGCGTCTGATTGAATTGGCTGAGAAAGTTGTAGAGCGTTGGATTGGCTTGGGATTTTTCGACGAACGTCGGGGATCCACGCTGCTCTATCCCCGTCCGGCTCCTGTTCCTTCTCCCTGGAGGGAGAAGGCAGCCTGCGAAGCAGGTCGGATGAGGGGTTAGGGACGGTCGACGGCGCGCCGGCACGCCGGCCAGCGGCGTAACCCCTCACCCTCCCAGGCTATCGCCTGGGCCCCTCCCTCTCCCCTCCGGGAGAGGGTTTTTTGGGGGGCGATCCCAAGCATCCATGAAGCTCAAAACGTGCCCCCTCCGTCGCCCTCGGCGATACCTTCCCCAGAGGGAGAGGATCCTCGCCTACCCCTTGCGCGCCAGGCGGATCACGCCGTCCTCGCCTTCGCTGACGCGCACCGGGAAGGTGTGGGTCACGGCGGTGACGAAGGCCATGGGTTCGGTGCTCTGGAAGTAGCCGGCCAGGCGCAGGTCGGCGATCGACGGATCGGCGATGCGCACCTTGCGGCGGTTGTAGCGGTTGAACTCGGCCACGGCCTGGCTCAGCGACTGGCCGTTCAGCGCGATGGCGCCCTGGCGCCAGGCCAGGGCCCGGTCGATCTCGGCGTCGGACAGCGGCTGGGCGTGGCTGCCGCCCGGGCCGTAGACCATGGCCGTTCCGGCCGCGACCTTGGTCTCCCTGGCCGGGCCGTCGCCGTCGGGTTCGACCTGAGCCGCGCCGCGGCGCACGGTGACGGCGGCGTTCTCGGCGCCCAGGCGGACGGAAAGCTCGCCGCCGGTGGTGGCGATGCGGGCGTCGCGGGCCTTGACCACGAAGGGGCGCGCGTCGGCGGCGGCCTCGAACAGGGCCTCGCCCTTGACCAGCTTCACCTCGCGCACGCCGCCGCGATAACGCACCACGACCTTGCTGTCGGTGTTGAGCTCGATGCGGCTGTTGTCGGCCAGCACCACGACGCGGCGCTCGCCGATGTCGGTGGCGTAGGCGGTCGAGGCGGTGGCGGTCATCACGCCGGTCCCGACCACGCCGGTGACGGCGGCCAGCGCGGCCATCATCGTCCAGGGCGAGCGGCGGTCGAAGGCGCGGCGGGGCGCGTCTTCCGGCGCGAGGAGATCGGCGTCGGGCTTGGCGCCCGAGGCCAGGCCGCCCGGCTTGAAGGCGCGCAGGCGCTCGGTCCGCTCCCAGGCGGCGTGCTCGCGCTCGAACGCGGCCTCGTGCTCGAAGCTTTCGGCGCGCCAGGCCTCGAAGGCCGCGCGCACGTCAGACGCGCAGGCGGGATCGGACAGCCGCACCGCCCATTCGGCGGCGGCCGCTCTTACCGCTTCGCGTCGCGATCCCGCTTCCCGGCCCATGAACGCCCTTCGTCGATACGCACTGGTTGGGTCGCGCCCGCGCGGCCCAGCTTTTCGGAACAATAGCGAAGCCCCTTGATCAGGTGCTTCTCGACTGTTGAGACGGACAAGCCCATGCGGACCGCTATCTCGCCCGGTGAAAGGCTATAGACTTTCCTCAGGGTGAATACACGCCGACATTGTGTCGGCAGTTCCGATATCGCCTCGCGAAGCTGGCGAAGTTCGTCGCGCGAGACCAGCGTGGCCTCGGGGCCGGGGGTCTCGTCCATGCCGCCGATCAGCTCGAAGTCGGCGACGGCGGTGATGGTCAGCACCTTGCGGCGGCGCAGGCCGTCGAAGGCCACGTTGCGCAGGGTGCGCGAGGCGAAGGCGGCCGGGTTGGTGATTTCGCGCCAGGTCTTGCAGGCGATCACGCGGGTGAAGGCGTCGTGGACCAGATCCTCCGGATCGGTCTCGCCGTCGCGGCAGAACTTGCGCGCATAGGCCAGAAGCCTCGGCTCCAGGGGCAGGATCTCCCTCCGGAACCAGGCGCGCCGCTCTTCGTCGTCTGCTGTCATCGCCCTCTTCCCCGGCCGGGAACCAACCCCGGCAGCGCCGTCGTGGCAAGAGGCGAACGGCGCCCCGGGCGGCGGGGAGGGCTTATGCGCCCGGTTCCGGCCGCAAGTATTACGAGGCGGGGCAAGGGATTGCGCGGCGGAGAGCGACGCCGAAAGTTTGAGCAGATTTTTTGCGCGCGGCGCTCGCCAGGCGGGCGGCCTTGCTCGCTTCAGTCGATCAGTTTTGCAAGCTCGCCCGCAAGGCGCAGGTCGTCGACGAATTCGGCGCGGGCCCGTTCGCGTGCGTCGGCGTCGGGCAGGCGCAGCAGGAACGAGGGGTGATAGGTGACGACCAGCTGGGCCTGGCCGCCGCCTTGATCCGGCAGTTGCAGCGGCCGGCCGCGGCTTTCGCCGACCGGCGCAGCCTTGCCCGTCACCGCCAGGGCCGCCGTCGCGCCCAGGGCGACGATCACGCGGGGGCGCACCAGCCGCCGCTCGGCGTCGAGCCACCAGCGACAGGCCGTGACCTCGCCGCGATCGGGGGTCTTGTGGATCCGCCGCTTGCCGCGCGGCTCGTGCTTGAAATGCTTGACCGCGTTGGTGACGAAGGTGCGATCGCGCGGCACGCCAGCCTCTTTCAGCGCCGCCTCGAACACCTGGCCGGCGGGGCCGACGAAGGGCAGGCCGGCCAGGTCTTCCTGGTCGCCGGGCTGCTCGCCGACGAACATCAGCGGGGCATGGGCCGCGCCTTGTCCGGGCACGGCCTGGGTAGCGTCGCGCCACAGTTCGCACCGACGGCAGACCTGGGCGGCGGCGGCGACCTCGTCGAGGCTGGTCGGCAGGTCGCCGTTGTAGGCCCCGTCGCGCGCGTGGCGCAGGGCGGCCTTCAGCACCCGGTCGGGCGGCGGGGAGGGCGTGGCGGCGACCATGGCGGCGGCGCGCGCCTGGGCGGTCTCGACCAGCTCCGGAATGAGCCGCGCCTCGGGCAGGTTGCGCCAGTACCGCTTGGGCATCTCCTGGCGCATCATCCGCTCGTTCAGCCGCGCGGGGTTGAAGATCGAGGCGTAGTAGGTGCGCCAGAGCTCTTCCTGGGCGTCCTCGGACGGCGCGTCGGCGGGATCGGCGCCTTCGGAGATCTTCAGCGTCTGGCCGTCCCAGGCCACGCAGGCGTCGGGGGTCAGGATCGTCCAGGTCATGTTGGTGAAGCGGCGGGCGAAGAACGGCGCGGCGGCTTCGGTGACGCGGTGGGCCGGCTCGAACCAGGCGGCGTAGGTTTCGGGATCGGCCTCCACCAGGCGAAAGCGCACGAAGGCGTGCATCTTGTGGATCGCGCGCGCCACGGCCTTCTGCATGTCGCGCGCCCGGGCCATGTCGGGGTCGGCGGGGTTCTCGATCAGCCGCGGCTCGCGCTCCAGCCGCCACAGCAGCCGATAGAGCAGGGAAAAGCGCTCGCCGGAACGGTGCAGGACCACCGACCGGGCGAGGTCGACGAAGGCCGGCGGCACGGTGAAGGCGCCGGCGGGGGAGGAGGTCTCGACCGGCGCGGCTTCGAAAAGGTCGGCCTCGACCGTCCAGAGCACCGCATCGGGCGCGACGCCCTCGGCGCGCAGCCGCCGGGCGGCCGCCCGCCAGCCGTCGAAGTCGATCTCGGAGGCAAGCCGCACCACCCGCATCAGAACAGGCTCAGCTGGGCCTGTTCGACCAGGTGGGCCTTCAGGTGCTGGCCGTCGGTCGCCGCGCCGGGCGTCCAGCCTTCGGCGACGACGAAGTTTCTGGCGCGATTGACCACGGCGCCCACGCGCTTGAGGTCGTCGATCGTCAGCCGCGCCTGCCGGCGGGCCGCTAGGATGCGGTCGACCGCCTTGGCGCCCAGGCCCGGCACGCGCAGCAGGGTCTCGCGGTCGGCGGCGTTGACGTCGACGGGGAACCTGTCGCGGTTTCGCAGGGCCCAGGCGGTCTTGGGATCGACCGACAGGTCCAGATCCTCGCCTTCGCCGATGATCTCGGGCTGGGCGAAGCCGTAGAACCGCATCAGCCAGTCGGCCTGGTAGAGGCGGTGTTCGCGCAGCAGCGGCGGCCGGGCCGACGGCAGGCGGCGGCTGGCGTCCGGGATCGGGCTGAAGGCCGAGTAGTAGACGCGGCTGAGGCGATAGGCGCCGTACAGCGAGGCGCTGCGGGCCAGGATGTCGCCGTCGCTTGCCGCGTCGGCGCCGACGATCAGCTGGGTCGACTGGCTGCGGGCGAAGGTCTTGCGCGGCGCCTTGCGGGCCGGCTCGGCGCGCTCGTCGATGGCCAGGCGCATGCGGCCCATGGCCCGCTTGATGTCGCCGACGTCCTTCTCGGGGGCCAGGGACCTCAGGCTGTCGTCGCGGGGCAGCTCGATGTTGATCGACACCCGGTCGGCGTAGAGCCCGGCCTCGGCGGCCAGCTCCGGCGAGGCCTCGGGGATGAGCTTGAGGTGGATGTAGCCCCGGAAATCGTGGTCCAGCCGCAGGCTTTTGGCGATGCGGACCATCTCTTCCATCGTGTAGTCGCCGCTCTGGATGACGCCCGACGACAGGAACAGGCCCTCGATGTAGTTGCGCTTGTAGAAGTTGAGGGTGAGGTCGACGACCTCCTTGACCGAGAAGCGCGCGCGCGGCGTGTTCGACGACACCCGGTTGATGCAGTAGGCGCAGTCGTAGATGCAGAAGTTGGTCAGCAGGATCTTCAGGAGGCTGATGCAGCGTCCGTCCGGCGCGTAGGCGTGGCAGATGCCCATGCCCTCGGTGGAGCCGACGCCCTTGCCGCCGACCGAGTCGCGTTTTTCGCCCCCCGAGGAGGCGCAGGAAGCGTCGTACTTGGCGGCGTCGGCGAGGATGGCGAGCTTGCGGCGGATATCGAGAACGGCCATCCGCACAGTCTATAGTTCTTATTTTGTTCCGTCGAGTTGCGCGGTGTCGCACCTTGGCGCGGAACCGGGCGAGGGCCTCGCGCGATCCCCTTGCAGGCAAGGGAGTTCCGCCATGGCGCGCCGCAAGGAAGACTGGCCCTCGACGATGCTGGACGCCTGGGCGCTGGGCATGGAGGCCTCGGCCGTCATCGGCCTGCGAACCTTGGTGCTGGCCGGCGGCGGGGCCAGGGCCCAGGCCGAAGCGGTGCGCATGACCACCGAGAAGGTGGCCGCCGCCGCCGACATCGGCCTGCGGTTCTGGACCGGCGGCCTGCCGCAGGCGCCCGACGCGGCGACCCGCGCGGTGGTGAAGCGCTACCGCGCCAAGGTGCGGGCCAACCGCAAGCGGCTGGGCGGCTTCTAGGCGGCGATCATCAGTTCGGCGGCCAGGAAGTCGACGAGGGCGCGCACCTTGGGCGTCAGCAGCCGGTTGGACGGCCAGACGACACGGAACATCCCCGCGCTCTTGAGGAACGGCTCGAGGACGCAGACCAGGGCGCCCGACGCCAGCTGCGCGCGCACCGAGAACAGCGGCACGCAGGTGACGCCCTGGCCCTGTTCGGCCAGGTAGATCAGGGGCTCCAGCGTGCTGGCCGTCACGGCCGTGGGCAGGCCGTCGCCGACGAAGACCTCGTCGCGATAGAGCGGCCAGCGCTCCAGCTTGCCGGTCGAGGGATAGCGGTGCTGCAGGCAGGCGTGGCCCGCCAGGTCCTCGGGCGAGCGGGGCGTTCCGTGACGTTCGAAATAGGCGGGCGAGCCCACCACGCGATGTTCGAACGCGCCGAGCGAGCGCGTCATCAGGCGGGAATCGGAGACCTCGCCCGTGCGGACGACGGCGTCGAAGCCCTCCTCGATGACGTCGACGATGCGGTCGGTGAAATCCAGGTCGAGCTCGATCTCGGGATAGGCCCGCATGAACGCCGACAGGGTGGGCATCAGCAGCATGCCGACCAGCGGGAAGCTGACGCGCAGGCGGCCGCGCGGCGCTTCCTGCGAGGCCGACAGCTCGCCCGTCAGCGCGTCGATCTCGGCGAAGATCCGCCGGCAGCGGTCCAGCAGCAGGCCGCCCTCGGCGGTCAGCGCCACCGACCGTGTGCTGCGATGAAAGAGGCGCGTTCCAAGCTGGGCCTCCAGGCGCGCGATCGCCTTGCCCACCGCCGAGGGCGAGACGCCCAGGCGGCCGGCGGCGCCGGTGAAGCTGCGGGTTTCGGTGACCCGAACGAAGACGTTGAGAGCGCCCAGGCTGTCCATGGCGAGATCCATTGCGGACTTTTTTGTCCGAATTGAATGAAGGTGTGGCCTGTTTTTCGCTGATTGTCTCGCGGCCACTGTCCGGGGCGCGGCCGATCGGGCCGCCTATCCGGACTTTCCATCATGATCACGCCCGCCTTCAGCGCCGCGCCCACGCCGACCGTCTTCATCGTCAACGTCATCCATGCCCGGCCAGGCCTGCAGGACGAGGCCTTCGCCATCATCCAGGACGTGGTTCGCCTGGCCTCGGGCAAGCTGGGCTTCCTGTGGAGCAACCTGGCCAAGAGCACCGACGGCCTGACGGTGGTGAACATCGAGGCCATCGCCGACGAGGGCAATGTCGGCGAGTTCTTCTCCGATCCCGTGTTCGTCGAGAAGTTCCGCCGGCTGGACGAGGTCTCGACCAGCGAGTTCCACACCTATCGCGTCACCGACCTGATCCTGCCGCGCATCGAGCCGGCCGCGTGAGCGAGGCGGTGATGGAAAGGCCCGGGGCGGCATTGCCGCTCTGGAGCCTTTCGGCCCTGGCCACCGCGGGGTTCCTGACCATCCTGACCGAGGCCTTGCCCGCGGGACTGCTGCCCGCCATCGGCGCGGATCTTGCGGTGTCGCAGGCCATGGCCGGCCAACTGGTGACGGCCTATGCGCTGGGCTCGCTGGTCGCGGCCATTCCCCTGACGGCGGCCACGCGGGCCTGGCGACGACGCCCGCTGCTGATGCTGGCGGTCGGCGGCTTCCTGGTCACCAACGCGGTGACGGCCCTGTCGCACAGCTACGTTCTGACGCTGGCGGCGCGCTTCGGCTCGGGCGTGTTCGCAGGATTGGTCTGGGCGCTGCTGGCCGGATACGCCGGGCGCATGGCGCCGGAGGCCCTGCGCGGCCGGGCCATCGCCGTGGCCATGGTCGGCACGCCGTTGGCGCTGGCGATCGGCATTCCGGCGGGAACCCTGCTGGGCTCGGTGATCGGCTGGCGCGGGGTGTTCATGATCATGAGCGGCCTCAGCCTGCTGCTGGTCGGCTGGATGGCCCTGGGCGTTCCAGACTTTCCGGGGCAGGCGGACGCGCGCCGGCGGACCTTGAGGGACGTCGTCGCCCTGCCGGGGCTCAAGACCATCCTGGCCGTGACCCTGGCGTTCGTGCAGGCCCACAACGTGCTCTACACCTATGTCGCGCCGCTGCTGCAGGCGGCGGGCCTGGGCGCGCGCGTCGATGCGGCCCTGCTGCTGTTCGGCGTCGTGGCGCTGGGCGGCATCTGGCTGGTCGGGGCGCGGGTCGATCGCCGCCTGCGGACCCTGACCCTGGCCAGCATCACGCTGTTCGCGGCGGCGGCGCTGGCTTTGGGCGTGTTCGGCGGGCGGCCCTGGCCGGTGCTGGCGGCGATCGCCGTCTGGGGCGCGGCGTTCGGCGGCGCGGCCACCCTGTTCCAGACGGCCTCGGCGCGGATCGCCGGGGATGCGACCGATGTCGCCCAGTCGATGATCGTCACCGTCTGGAACCTGGCGATCGCGGGCGGCGGGGTGATCGGCGGCCTGGTCCTGCGCGAGCACGGGCCGGGCGGGCTGGCGTGGAGCGTCGCGGCCTTGCTGGCGGGAGCCTGGATCCTGGTGAGGTTCGACCAGCGCGCGGGCTTTCGGGACTAGGGGGATCCAGATTGAGCAATTGCGGCTGTCTCCGTTCCGAGCGTCCCCGCGAAGGCGGGGATCCAAGCTGCGTTTCAATAGAAGGCGCGGCCGTGAGCAGCCGGCAGACCCCGCTTGGGTCCCCGCTTTCGCGGGGAAGAACGGATTTGGGGGTGGTCGTCGGGGGATGTCGATCCGACCAGGGCGTCGCAACACCACGGGCCGGACGAGGCAACGGAGACTAGGCGCGGGCCTTCCTCCCCCGATCGCCGTTCGTGCTCTTTACCCGCAGGCGGCGAGCCCTTACGCAGGGCGCTCTTCCCGGCCGCGTGGGGCGGCCGAATCCACGCAAGGTCGTTCCATGCCCTCGGGTCTCGTCGCGCTTCTGGATGACGTCGCCGGCATCGCCAAGATCGCCGCCGCCTCGGTCGACGACATCGGCGCCGCCGCCGGCAAGGCGGGGACCAAGGCCGTGGGCGTGGTCGTCGACGACGCCGCGGTGACCCCCGGCTACGCCATGGGCTTCACGCCAGACCGCGAGCTGCCGATCGTGGCCAAGATCGCCGTCGGGTCGCTGCGCAACAAGCTTCTGTTCCTGCTGCCCGGCGCGCTGCTGCTCAGCGCGTTTGCGCCGTGGGCGGTGACGCCGATCCTGATGCTGGGCGGCGCCTACCTGGCCTTCGAGGCGACCGAGAAGATCATCGAGATGTTCGTCCCGCACGGCGACGAGGTCGAGACCGAGGACCTGGCGCTCAGCGGTCCGGAACTGGAAAAGCAGAAGGTCGCCGGCGCCATCCGCACCGACCTGATCCTGTCGGCCGAGATCATGGCCATCGCCCTGGCCGACGTCAGCGACATGTCGCTGCCGATCCAGGCCGCCGCCCTGGCCCTGGTCGGGGTGGTGATCACCATCCTGGTCTATGGCGTCGTCGCGCTGATCGTGAAGATGGACGACATCGGCCTGCATATGGCCAAGAGCCCGCGCGCCCCGACCCAGAAGTTCGGCCGCGGCCTGGTCAAGGCCATGCCGGTGGCGATGAGCAGCCTGGCCTATATCGGCACCGCGGCCATGCTGTGGGTCGGCGGCGGCATCATCGTGCACGGCCTGCACCACTTCCACCTGACGCCGATCCCGGCCTGGGTGGAGGGCGCCTCGCACGTGGCCGCCCAGGTTCCGGGCGTCGGCGCGGTCACCGGCTGGCTGGCCACCGCGATCGGCTCGGCCATCGTCGGCCTGATCGTCGGCGGCGTGATCGCCGGCGTGCTGCACTTCATTCCGCGCAAGAAGGCGGCGCACTAGGAGAGGGCGGTTGGCCGAACCCAAGCCGAAAGCCGTCAAGAAGGCCGCGCCGCGCAAGTCGGTCAACGCGGCCAATCTCGCGCACCTGGGGCCCGACGCCCTGGCGGCGCTGCTGATCGAGGTCGCCGACGGCCATGCCTCGATCAAGCGCCGCCTGAAGCTGGCCCTGCTGGGCGAGGTGGGGGCGGCCGACCTGGCCGCCGAGATCGACAAGCGCATCGACGCCATCGCCGGCAGCGGCGCGCGCATCAACTGGCGCAAGTTCAAGGATTTCGTCCGCGACCTCGACGCTCACCGGGCCGCCGCCGGCGGCAGGCTGGGCGAGCTGGACCCCAACATCGCCGTGCCGGTGCTGGTGCGGCTGGTGCGGGTGTCCGAAGACCTGGAAGGCCGGATCAAGGATCCGAAGGGCGAGCTGCAGGCCGTGTTCGACCAGGCCGTGGCCGACGTCGCCCGCCTGTCGCCCAAGGCCCTGACGCTGGACAGCCGCTATCTGGCCGATGCGCTGCTGGCCTTCGTCAGCGAGGCCTCGACCAAGCTGTCGGTCGACCTGCTGCGCGCGGCGGCCCCCGCCCTGGCCGACGACGCCGTGGCCGTGCTGCGGGGCAAGGTGCGCGAGCGCCTGGCGGCCCAGCGGCGTCCCGATCCGCGCCTGCGGGCGGCCGCCCAGGTGCTGGCCGACCTGGAGGGCGACGTCGAGGGCTTCGCGGCCCTGTTCACCGCCTCCCAGCAGGTGCTGCCGCCGATCGGGGCCCAGATCGCCCGCCGCTATCTCGCCGTGGGGCGGGTGGCCGAGGCCCTGGCCGCCCTCGACCGCGCCGCGCCTGGGCCCAGCCTGGCCGAGCAGGCCGATCCCGGCGCTGTCACCTGGAACGAGGCCCGCATCGCCGCCCTCGAAGCCGCCGGCGAGACGCTGGAGGCCCAGGCCGTGCGCTGGGCCAGCTTCAAGGCGACCCTGTCGGTCGAGGCCTTGCGCGCCTTCCTCAAGGGCCTGCCCGACTTCGAGGACGTCGAGGCCGAGGAGCAGGCCCTGGCCTACGCCCAGACCTATCCCGACCCCTACAAGGCCCTGGCCTTCCTGACCGCCTGGCCTTCGGCGGTCGAGGCGGCCCGGCTGGTGATGGAGCGCGGTCCGGCGCTGCACGGCGACCGCCCCGAGGTGCTGGAGCCGGCCGCGCGCCTGCTGGAGCACCGCTATCCGCTGGCGGCCACCGTGCTGCTGCGGGCCATGGTCGACGACGTGGTGCGCTTCGGCCGCGCCGAGCGCTACGCCGACGCCAACCGCTGGCTGCTGGAGGCCGAGTCTCTGGTTCCCACCCTGCCGGACCGTGCGGCGATCGACGATCACGCCGTCTGGGCGAGGCGGGTGGCGGGTTACCGGCGGCTGTAGGCAGGCGGTCCGCCGCCTCGCACCCGTTTTCCCCGCGAAGGCGGGGACCCAAGCCGAGTCTGCGGGTGGTTCACCGCCTCGGCCAATCCTGCGAGGCAGCTTGGATCCCCGCCTTCGCGGGGAAGATCGGTGAAGGTGGCTGGGATCTGAATGTTTGCCGGCTGCGGCATCGCGCCACACCGGGCGCAAGTGGCTGATCATCAAGCCTTAAAGATGCGGGGCGCACGACGGAGCGACAATTAACGCGACCGTTCGATGATCCGATTCCCCTGGCCCAGACCCGTCCCGTCGACCCCCGAGTTGCTGCGCGCCCAGGTGCGCGCCTTCTCGCGCCAGGTGCCGATGATGTACGCGCTGGTGCTGGTCAACACGATCGCCCTGTCGGCGACCCACCTGCACAACTCGCCGCCGGTGCTGACCCTGGGCTTTCCGGGCCTGCTGGCGGTGGTCAGCATGGCGCGGCTGGTGATCTGGTGGCGGGCGCGGCGGACGGCCATCGAGACGGCCGGCGCCGAGCGGCTGCTGCGCCAGACCATGGTGTTCGCGGGCGCGCTGGGGGCGGGGTTCACGCTGTGGGCGTTCAGCCTGTTCCCCTATGGCGACGCCTTCGCCCAGTCGCACGTCGTGTTCTACATGGCCATCACGGCGATCGGCTGCGTGTTCTGCCTGATGCACATGCGGGCGGCGGCCTTCCTGCTGACCGGCATCGTCGTGGGGCCGATCACCGTCTTCCTGATCGCCAGCGGCAAGCCGGTTCTGGCCGCGATCGGCTTCAACATGGCCCTGGTGGCGGTGACCATGCTGGTCATCCTGCTGATCGCCTATCGCGATTTCTCGCGGCTGGTGGAATCCCGGCGGGGGCTCGAGGAGCGCCAGGCCGAGATCCAGAGCCTCAGCGACGACTATCTGCGCCTGGCCAACCTGGATGTGCTGACGGGCCTGCCCAATCGTCGCCAGTTCTTCGCCCGCCTGCAGCGGGTGACCGACGAGGCCGCGGCCTCGGGCGCGCGGTTCGCCGTCGGGGTCATCGACCTGGACGGCTTCAAGCCGGTCAACGACGCCTATGGCCACGCGGTGGGCGACAAGGTGCTGATCGAGGCCGGCGACCGGCTGAGCCGCGATCATGGCCAGCCGTTGTTCGTGGCCCGGCTGGGCGGCGACGAGTACGGCCTGATCATCGAGGCCGACCTCGACGCCGAAGCCCTGCAGCGCCTGGGCGCGGACCTCTGCGCGGCCCTGCGCGAACCCTACTGCATGCCCGGCGTCACGGCCCAGGTCTCGGGCTCGGTGGGCTTTGCGGTCTATCCGCAGGCGGCGGCCGCGCCCGAACTGCTCTACGAGCGGGCCGACTACGCCCTCTATCATGCCAAGCAGAACGTGCGCGGCGCGGCGGTGGTGTTCTCGGCCGAACACGAGACGGCCATCAAGGCCTCGGGCCTGATCGAGCAGGCCCTGCGCCACGCCGACATGGAGGCCGAGTTCCACCTGGCCTTCCAGCCCCTGGTCGACATCAAGAGCGAGCGCACCGTCGGCTTCGAGGCCCTGGCCCGCTGGACCAGCCCGACCCTGGGCGTGGTCTCGCCCGGCGATTTCGTGCCGGTGGCCGAGCGTTCGGGCCTGATCGCGGCGATGTCGCCGGTGCTGCTGTCCTGGGCGCTGAAGACGGCCGCGACCTGGCCGGACGACGTGCGGCTGTCGTTCAACCTGTCGGTCCGCGACATCGCCTCGCCCGAGCAGATCGCCCGCATCGTGGCGATCATCGAAGGCAGCGGCGTCGTCCCCGAGCGCATCGACCTGGAGATCACCGAGACGGCGGTGATGCGCGACTTCGACCAGGCCGCGCGCTCGCTGGCCAGCCTGAAGGCGCTGGGCGTGCGCATCGCGCTGGACGACTTCGGGGCCGGCTATTCCAGCCTCAGCTACGTGCACCGCCTGCCGATCGACAAGCTGAAGATCGACGGCAGCTTCATGCGCGGCCTGCAGGCGGCCGACAAGCGCCGGGCCATCGTCAAGACCATCCTGGACCTGTGCCGCAACCTGGGCCTCGACTGCGTGGTCGAGGGCGTCGAGGCGCCCGAACAGCTGGTGCTGCTGCAGCCGCTGGGCTGCCGCGTGGTGCAGGGCTTCCTGTTCGCCCGGCCGATGCCGGCCGAGGCGGTGACCGCCTACCTGGCCGCCGAGCGCGGCGAAGGCGTCGCGCTGCGGTCGGCGGGGTAGGGGGGCGAGATGCTCCCCCTTTGGGGGAGCTGTCGCGAAGCGACTGAGGGGGTTTTCCGCC
>NZ_JBFTJR010000096.1:0-13435 GCF_056395525.1 Caulobacter sp. 10L414 | reverse complement strand
GCTCCGGATCGGGCAGCGCCGCGGCCAGGGCCTCGACGCTGACGGGCCCGGCCGCGGCGAGCGCGGCGGCGACCTCCGGCTCGTGGACCGGCTCCACCGGCGCCTCTGCCTGCGGGGCCTCGTCCTCGACCACGTCCTCCGGGGCCGCGACGGGCTCGGGGGCGTAGAGCACGGCCGCCTGGGCGCCGTCGGCGGCGGCCAGGGTGGCCGAACCGGCGGCGGCCGAACCGATCGTGGGCAGCACATAGTCCTTCATGCGCTGGCGGATCAGCTTCTTATCGATCTTGCCGGTGGCGCCCAACGGGATCTCGTCGACGAAGACGACGTCGTCGGGCATCCACCACTTGGCGATCTTGCCCTGCAGGAAGTCGATGAACTCTTCCTTCGTCGCGGTCTCGCCTTCCTTCAGCTTGACCAGCAGGATCGGACGCTCGTCCCACTTGGGGTGCGGCACGCCGATGACGGCGGCCAGGGCGGCCTTGGGGTGGCCGACGGCGATGTTCTCGATCTCGATGGTGCTGATCCACTCGCCGCCGGACTTCACGACGTCCTTGGCGCGGTCGGTGATCTGCATGAAGCCCATCTCGTCGATGGTCGCCACGTCGCCGGTGTCGAAGAAGCCCTCCTCGTCGAGGATCTTGCCGCCGGCGCCGCGGAAATACTCGGCGGCGATGATGGGGCCGCGGATCTTCAGGTGGCCGAAGGCCTTGCCGTCGTGCGGCAGCGGCTTGCCGTCGTCGTCGGTCAGCTTCAGCTCGACGCCCATCGGCGGGCGGCCCTGCTTGAGGCGGTAGGGGATCTGCTCGTCGTAGGACAGCTTCTCCAGTTGGTCGGTCATGGTCGACAGCGTGCCGACCGGCGAGGTCTCGGTCATGCCCCAGGCGTGGACCACCTCGACGCCGTACTTCTCGTGGAAGGCGCGGATGATGCTTTCCGGGCAGGCCGCGCCGCCGATCACCACCTTCTTCAGCGTGGTGATCTTCGAGCCGGTGCTCTCCAGGTGCTGCAGCAGCATCTGCCAGACGGTAGGCACGGCGGCCGAGAAGGTGACGCCCTCGGTCTCGAGCAGCTCGTGGATCGAGGCGCCGTCCATGCGGGCGCCCGGCATGACGATCTTGGCGCCGGTGGCCGGGGCCGAGAACGCCACGCCCCAGGCATTGGCGTGGAACATCGGCACCACCGGCAGGATCACGTCGCGCTGCGACAGGCCCATCACGTCGGGCTGCATGGTGATGAAGGTGTGCAGGAAGTTCGAGCGGTGCGAGTACATCACCCCCTTGGGGTCGCCCGTCGTGCCCGAGGTGTAGCAGAGGCCGGCGGCCGTGCCCTCGTCGAAACCGCCCCAGACGCAGTCGGCCGACTGCTCGGCGACCAGATCCTCGTAGCACAGCAGGCCCTTGAAGTGCGGGGCCTCGCCGGCGAGGTGGAAGTCCTTGGGCATGTGCTCGCGGTCAGTGAAGACCACCACGTGCTCGACATTGGGCAGGCGGGGAACGATCCCCGCGATGATCGGCAGGAACGTCAGGTCGGTGAAGATCACGCGATCGCCGCCGTGGTCGGCGATCCAGGCGATCTGCTCGGGGAACAGGCGCGGGTTCAGGGTGTGGCACACCGCGCCGATGCCCATGATCCCGTACCAGGTCTCGATGTGGCGAGCGGTGTTCCAAGCCAGGGTGCCGACCCGGTCGCCGGGCTTGATCCCCAGCGCCAGCAGGAGGTTGGAGACGCGCTTGGCCCGATTGTGGATCTCGGCGTAGGTCGTGCGGACGATGGGGCCTTCGACCGACCGGGTGACCACCTCGCGGCCGCCGTGCCACTGGGCGGCGTGATCGATGATCTTGTCGAGCGTCAGAGCGCCATGCTGCATCAGACCTTGCATCGAAACCGCTCTCCCGCGTCCTGCTTATCGTTGTTCAGGAGAGGCTAGCGGCGCCCGCCCGGCGGCGCAACGCATGGCTCGCCCCAGGCGAGCAAGGCGAACGCGCCGACTTTGCGCGCGCCTGCACGGAGGCGTAGAGTATCGAGGCTTACACACGGCCGCGCTGATCGGCCGCATGGCCCGTTCACTCCCAGAACGCCGTTTTTCGGTTAGCTTCAGCGCGACCTGGTTCGCTCCAGGTTGCGGGACGGGGTGCACGGCCATGCACTGGCTCGATGCTCTAGGCGCCGACGAACGGCTCGACGAAGTGGCGAACGACACGCGCCGCCTGACGATGTCGCGTCTGGTGTCCGCCGCCTTGGTGGCCATGGTCGTCGGGATCGCTCTGGGTCCAGCCATGGCCGCCGGCTGGTTCGGCGCCCTGGCGGCCGGGGAAGCCCTGGCCTCCCCGGTCATCCGCCGGTTTACCGGCCCCGTGAGCAACCGCGACCGGGCGCTGTTCGTGCTGGCCTCGATCCCGATCAACGTGGTGTGGTCGTGGCTGGCCGTGGCGCTGTGGATGTTCCCGCACCAGGATCTGCGGCTGGCCGCCCTGGGCGTTTGCGCCGGCCAGATCATCTTCACCCAGAACTTCCGGCACCAGCCGATCAGCCTGCTGGCGATCACCACCGCCCCGCCGCTGCTTTGCCTGGTCGCCTTCCCGTTCCTGACCAGCGCGCCGCACGGCATAGGGTCGCTGACCAACCGCTGGGCGATCCTGATGCTGGTGGCGACCACCATCAACGCCATGCTGCTGAACCGCGCCGCCGCCCGCAAGATGGACGAGCTGACGCGCGGCCTGCGGCTGGAAAAGGAACGCGCCCTGGCCGCCTCGCGGGTCAAGTCGGTGTTCGTGGCGACCATGAGCCACGAGATGCGCACGCCGATGAACGGCCTGCTGGGCCTGGCCCACGCGCTGAAGGCCACCGACCTGGACGAGCGCCAGCGCGACTATGTCGAGCTGATGATCCATTCGGGCGACAGCCTGATGCAGCTGCTCAACGACGTGCTCGACATCGCCCGCCTCGACGCCGGCGAGGCCGAGCTGACGCCCTGCGACTTCGACCTGCACGACCTGGTCCACGCGGTGGCCGACACCTGGCGCGACATGGCCATGGTCCGCGGGCTGGCCGTGGACGTCCGCATCGATCCCTCCGCGCCCGCGCGCCTGCACGCCGATCCCGCCCGGATCCGGCAGGTGCTGAGCGGCCTGCTGTCGAACGCCCTGAAGTTCACGCGCGTGGGCGGGGTGACCATCGAGGTCTCGGGCCAGGGCGCCGCGCCCGACGGGCGCGAGACGGTGGCCGTGCGCATCACCGACACCGGCCCCGGCATCGACCCGGCCTTCGCCGAGCGGATCTTCGAAAGCTTCACCCAGGCCGACGAGAGCGTGTCGCGCGCCTATGGCGGCATGGGGCTGGGCCTGACCATCGCCCGGGCGCTGGCCCGCCGGATGGGCGGCGACCTCAGCCTGGAGCCGGCCGAGCGCGGCGCGCGGTTCCTGTTCCTGATCCAGGCCCCTCGCCCTGAAGCCCCGCCCCTGCCCGCGCCGGCGTCAGAGGCGGCCGAGGACGACGGCGGCACGCCGCGCGTGCTGATGGCCGAGGACAATCCGATGAACCAGATGGTCGTGCGGCTGATGCTGGAAGCCGCCGGCGTCGACCTGACGGTGGTCGAGGACGGCCGCCAGGCGCTCGACGCGCTGAAGGCCTCGCACTTCGACTGCGTGCTGATGGACATCAACATGCCGGTGATGGACGGGGTGACGGCCCTGTCCGAAATCCGCTCGGGCGCGGCCGGGGCGGCGAATACGCCGGTGATCGCCCTGACCGCCTCGGCCATGGCCGGCGACCGCGAGCGCTTTCTGAAGCTGGGCTTCGACGAACACCTGGGCAAGCCGGTCAAGCCGCTGGACCTGATCTCGGCCATCGCCATGGCGGTGGACCGCACGCCGCCGCCGGCCGCGGCGGTGGGGTAGCGCCTGCGGCGCGCCCTAAAGGAACCTCCCCCTGTGGGGGAGGTGATCGCGAAGCGATCGGTGGGGGGAGTGAGCTCGGAACCCGCAGCCTCGCGGAAGCTGAAGCCGTCCCCCCACCGGCCTTCGGCCGCCTCCCCCACAGGGGGAGGTTCCTAGAACGTCACCCCATCTGCTCGGCCAGGGCCCTGGCCTCGTCCTCGAAGGCGCTGACCGTATCCACGCGGCGCCAGTCGATGTCGCCGGTGTCGCGGGTCAGCTGGCTTTCCAGCACGGCGACGTCGGCGTCGGAGGCGTCGTTGACGCGGGCGGCGACGCGGGCGCGCAGGACGTCGGCGGGGGCTTCCAGCCAGACGCCCTGGAAGGCCACGTCGAGCTTCCTGGCGAGCGCCTCGGCGCGGGCGCGCTGCTCGGGCTTGATGAACACAGCGTCGACGACGACCGAGCGGCCGGCCTTCAGCACGAGTTCGGCGTCGCGGAACAGCTCGTCATAGACCTTGTCGCTGACTTCGGCGGTATAGGCCTCCTTGGGCAGGCGCTGCAGCGAGGGCACGTTCCACAGGCGCTTGCGGATCTCGTCGGTGCGCAGGACCACCGCGCCCGGCGCCGCGCCCAGGCCCGGCGCGCAGACGCGGGCGAAGGTCGACTTGCCAGAGCCCGACAGGCCGCCGGTGGCCACCAGGCTGACCGGCTTGGGGGCCAGGTGCTCGATGGCCGTGGCCAGATAGGCGCGGGCGGCCTCGTCGTCGCCGGTATAGGCCCAGACGTGGGTGCGCACGGCGGCGCGGACGCTGAGCATCAGCGGCAGGGCGGCCAGGCCCGTCCAAAGCCCCTCGCCGAAAGTCCGCGCGGCCTCGTCGAGATAGGCGTTCAGCACCCGGCCGGCGGCGTCGCGACGACGGCGGAAATCCAGGTCCATCAGCAGGAAGGCCAGGTCGTACTGCACGTCGATGTCCGACAGGGCGTCGTTGAACTCGATGCAGTCGAAGAGGATCGGCTTGCCGTCCTCGATCAGGATGTTCCCCAGGTGCAGGTCGCCGTGGCAGTGGCGGGCGAAGCCCTCGGCCGCGCGGGCGTCGAGCTGCGGGCCCAGGCGCTTGAGCGCCAGATCGGTTTCCTCGACCAGCCGCTCGACGGCCTGGGCGCCCAGGCGCGGAGCCAGGCCCCGCAGCAGGTTGGCGTTGGAGGCGATGGTGTAGCCCAGCGCCGAGACGCCGCCGCCCTGCGGGCGCAGCGCGGCGCCGGCGTGGAATTGGGCGATGGTGCGGCCCAGCGACTCTTCCAGCGCGTCGTCGATGGCCCAGGGCTGGGAGGCCAGCACCGACTCGCCGTCGAACCGGCGCATCTCCAGCAGGTACTCGACCACCTCGCCGGCCCCGTCGATCTCGATGCCGCCATCGGCGGTCCGGGTCAGCTGGCGCACGGCGCGATAGATGTCGGGCGCGGCGGCGCGGTTGAAGGAAAGCTCGCGCTGCAGCGACCAGCGGCGCAACTCCAGGGTCGAATAGTCCAAGAAACCGAAGTCGACCGGGCGCTTCACCTTGAAGGCGGACTCGCCCACCAGGAACACCCGAGCGCAGGAGGTCTCGATGGTCTGATCGGCCTTTTGGCCAAGCCAAGCCGCCACTTCCTGTTCGCGCGCCGCTTCCGCGTCCTTGATCACGCCGTCCAACCTTCGTCTTCGCCCGCCCGATCGGCGGCGCCCGGGCGTCCCATAGCGCAAAGTTCGGTGCAAGTCCTCGCGGACGCTTGTGCGATCTACTTACGCGATAGTAGCGTTTAACCATCACAGTCTGATGTTGAGGAATCCCATGCTCATCGGCGCCGGACTGAAGCGGTCCGAGCACAAGAAGGCGGAGATCCTGGCCGCGGCTCGCGACATCTTCCTCAAGGAAGGCTACGCGGACGCCGGCATGGAGGCGGTGGCCCGCGCGGCGGGCGTCTCGACCGCCACGTTGTATGCCTACTTTCCCAGCAAGGCCGAGCTGTTCCGAACCGTCGTGGTCGACAGCGTACGGACGATGGCCGAGCCGGTGCGCGAGAGCGCCAAGACCGGCGGCGACGCCCGCGCCCGCCTGACCGCCCTCTCCCGGGCCTATGCCGAGTTCTTCGCCACGCCGGCCACGCGGGCGATGTTCCGGATGGTCACCGCCGAGCGGCGGCGCTTCGAGGGGGTGGCCGACCACTTCCTGGGGGCGGCGCGCGAGTCCCTGGGCGGGGCGGCGATCCAGGTGGTCAAGGAACTGAACGCGAGCGGCGAACTGAAGGTCGAAAAACCCTCGTGGGCCGCGGGCCAGCTGATGGGCATGCTGGACCACGCCACCCTGGTGCTGGGCCTTTCTGCCGGCGACGAGGTGCAGCCCGACCGTCCGGTGAACCAGATCGCCGAGGACGCGGTGGAGACCTTCCTGGCGCGCTACGGCGCGGGGTGAGCGCGCTCGACGATCAAGGTCGAGCGTTGCGCCGGCACAACTTACGGCGCAACTGCGCTAGGCTGGGGGTCTCTGGGGGAAGACCATGAAAACGACATTTCGCGCCGCCGGCGCCGTGGCGCTGGCCGCGCTGGCCCTGTGCGGGTTCGCGGGCCAGGACGGCTATTTCGGCGATCCGGACGGGCGCAACTATGGCGATCCGCAGTTCGCCGCCAGCCAGGCCCTGTGCCGCGCGGTGCGCGACCGCGCCCCGCCGCCGGAAGATCTGCCCGACGCGGCCACGGCCAAAACCCTGGAGGGCTGCTTGTCCGAGGCGCTCTACTATGGGATCGGCATGACCGCCGATCCGGTGCGCGCCCGGCAATGCGCGATCCTGGAGATGAAGAACCAGGACAAGCCGTACGAGGCGTTCGCCGGCGCGGGCATGCTGATGACCATCTACGCCAACGGCCGGGGCGCGAAGAAGGACCTGGACCTGGCCGTCCGCATGGCCTGCGCCGTCTGGGGCGCGCCGGTCGACAACGACAACCTGGTCCAGGCGCTGGACCTGCGCCGGCGGGGCGGGTCCGCGAACGAGCCCTTCGACTACTGCTCCGATGTGATGATCGGCGCATCGAACGTCTCGGGACCGATGTGCCTGACGCACGAGGCGCAGGTGGCCGAACCTGTCCGCGCCGCCCGGCTGGCGGTGCTGACGCGCGACTTTTCGCCGGCGGCCCGCCAGGCCTATGAGGCGCTGAACGCGGCCGAAGCACGGTTCATCCAGGTTCGCCAGGACAACGAGTCCCCGCCGGGCGCGCAGAACCGGGGCGTTCCGCTTCGGATTTCCGAAGACGCCCGCGACGTCCATGTCGAGCAACTGGAGCAGCTGTCGGGTTCGGCCCGCGTCACGGGCGCAGGCGAACACCGCTCCTATGACCGGAGCCTGAACCAGGTGTACCGCGTCGCCCTGGGCGAACTGCCGCCGCGGCAGGAGGCGCAGACCGGCGACATCACCCGCGAGGGCGTGCGCGAGACCGAGCGGGCCTGGATCGCCTATCGCGACGCCTGGCTGGCCTTCGCCCCGATCGCCTGGCCCGGGGCCTCGACCGAGGCGCTGGCGGCGCGGCTGACGCGCGATCGCGTCGGCCAGCTGGCCTGCATCCTGGCCGACTTCGAGATCGACCCGAGCTACGCCCAGCGCTGCTCGGGGTACTGAGACGTTCTCAGGGGAACAGTCGGCTGGTCGTCCAGGCGCCGTCGACGCGCTCATAGACCAGACGTTCGTGCAGGCGGAACGGCCGGTCGCGCCAGAACTCGATGATCTGCGGAACGATGCGGAAGCCCGACCAGTGCGGCGGGCGCGGCACCTTGCCGATCAGGCCGTACTTCAGGCCCATCTCGGCCACGCGGCGCTCCAGCGCCAGGCGGTCGGGCAGCGGCCGCGACTGGTCGCTGGCCCAGGCGCCCAGCTGGCTGTGGCGGGCGCGGCTGGCGAAATAGGCGTCGGCCTCGGCCTCGCTGACCGGCTCGACCAGGCCGCGCACCCGCACCTGGCGGCGAAGCGACTTCCAGTGGAACAGCAGGGCGGCCTTGGGATTGGCGGCCAGTTCGCGACCCTTGGCGCTTTCCAGGTTGGTGTAGAAGACGAAGCCGCGGCTATCGACGTCCTTGAGCAGCACCATGCGCGAATCCGGCATGCCGCTTTCGTCGACGGTCGAGACGGTCATGGCGTTGGGATCGTTCGGCTCGGACTTGCCGGCCTCGGCCAGCCACTCGCCGAACAGGTGGATCGGATCGCCCTCGGGCAGCAGCGGCGGCGGGGTGGCCGAGGCCACCTGGGCGACATAGTCGTCCTCGCTGGGCGAGGCGGGGATCAGCGGCGCGTCGGTCATGCCCTGGATATAGGCCCGTGCGCGGCCGGGGGCCATGCTTGACCGGACACGTAAGAGACGGCCGCCGCCGATCGCCGCATCCCGCGCCCGAAGAAGTTAACTTAACGCCCCGTTGACCAAGTCGGCGCAGGGTCGCGGCATGACCGCCGCCTCGGCCCCTTCCCTGTCCCTTTCCGCCGCCCGCGCGATCCTGGGCGTCGCGCCCGGCGCCGACGAGCGCGAGCTGCGCGCGGCCTATCGCGAAGCCGCCAAGCGCGCCCATCCGGACCGTCCCGGCGGCGATGCGGCCCTGTTCCGCGACGTGCTGACCGCCTACCGCATGCTGCAGGGCGTCGAGCCCCCGGCCGGCCTGGGCTTTCCGCCCGCCACCGTGCAGACCCCGGCCATGCCGAGCCAGGCGGTGCTGGAGATCGAACCGGCCTTCGCCTTTTCCGGCGGCGCGCTGGAAGCCGAGATCGGCGGCCGCCGCCTGCGCCTGACCCTTCCCGCCGGCCTGCGCCAAGGCGACACGGTGCGGGTCGGCGAAACCCTGCTGACCGCGCGCATCAAGGCCGATCCGGCCGCCCTGGTGCGCGGCCACGACCTGTGGCTGACGGTGCGCCTCGACGCCAAGGTGCTGGCCGAGGGCGGGCGCGTGGAGCTGGACACCGTCATCGGCCCGCGCACCGTGTGGATCTCGACCAAGGCCGCCGAGCGGGGCCTGGTGCGCCTGAACGGTCAGGGCCTGCCGGCCCGCGCCGCCCATACCGCCGGCGACCTCTTCCTGCGCCTGGAGCGCACCGGCGCCGTGCACGAAAGCGCCGCCCGCTCGCAGCTGAAGCGCTTCGCGGCCGCCTGGGCGGCCTGATCGCTCACGACGCGTCGGCGAAGCCCTTGGCGCGCAGCGTCAGGCGCCCCGCGCGCGGGTCGTGCTCGAACACCAGCCCGCCGCTCACCCGCGATCTCTGCGGAATGTAGTCCAGGGTGGCCTGCGCCGTTTCCGGCGCGCCCCGTCCGCTCAGCACGCCCTCGATCGCCACCTGGGCGGCCGAGGATCCGCCGTGGTTGATCGCCTCGACCTGCGCCACGAAGCCATGCGGCGTCGGCGTGACCTCGATCAGCCGCACCTCGATGGCCGGCGGCGAGCGCTCGCCCAGCACCGCGTCCCAGGCGACGAAGCCGATGGCGGCCAGGGCGCAGGCCAGGCCGATCGCCGCCGAGATCCATTCCAGCAGCGGCGGCGCGTTCGGCGACGACGGCTTGGCGGGCGCGGGCTTGCGCCGGGCCGGTGCGCGCTTGGCCGTCGCCATCAGACCACCAGCCGCGCGGTGGCCGCGCCCAGCGCGGCGGGAAAGGCCAGGACGATGGTCATGGTGGCGATCTCGTGCGGGGCGACGCCGTCGGTGCGCCCGAAGGTCCAGAGCAGATAGAGGCTGACGACCAGCGCCACGCCGTAGCCTGGCGCGGTAAAGGCGACGAAGGTGCGCAAGGCCCCGCCCGCCTCGCGCCGCCGGCTCTCGCCGGGAAAGCCCAGCCGGTAGACGAAGACGTGCAGCAGCAGCACCGACAGCGCCATCAGCAGCAGGGCCTGCAAGGGCCCCATCTGGTAGGCGATCAGGATCATCTCCTCCGTCGGGGCGACGGTGAAGGCCAGGAACAGCGCGCCGACCGCCATCAGGAAGATCTCGCCCAGCGTGCCGGCCCGCTCCTTCTCGTGCGTGGAGGGCGCGCCCTCGCCCAGCTGCTTGCCGGCCACCAGGGCGCCGATCGCGCCCGGAACCGCGCAGAGGGCGACCTTGCCAAGGTCGGCCTGGAACGACAGCCCCTGCCGGAAGAGCACGCCGAACACCGCCAGCAGCACCCCGGCCAGCAGAAAGCCGACGCCGAAGGCCGCCAGCGCATCCAGCACCTCGTCCCTCAGGCGGAAGGTCGGCTCGAACCCGGCGTAGTAGGAAAGCCCCAGCAGCATGGGCAGGGACAGCAGCAGAAAGGCCAGCAGCCGCGTCCGCTCGACCGCCATGCCCAGCGACCACATCTCCATGGTCATCAGCAGCGGGAACGAGAACAGCAGCGCGCCGCCGAACGCGCGGGCCAGGGCCCGACCATAGGCGGCGTTTGCGTCCAAGGCGGCTCCTCCCGTGACCGCCCCTGCAACGGCCAGGCTTGGCGGCGGGTTCCGCCTCAGGCGTAGGCGATCAGACGCCCCAGAACCCCGACCGCGACCCACAGCCCGAGCGAGACCAGCGCCATGAGCCGGGCCGCCGGCGGCGCGGCGGCGTCCCAGGCCGGCAGGCGAGCGCTCCACAGCAGGCGGAAGGCGACGGCGTTGGCCACGGCGACGACGATCAGCACGAGCTTGCAGCGGAACACGGCCGAGCCGGCCAGGGCCTCGGCGTCGGCGGCGAACAGGACAAGGCCCGTGGGCGCCATCAGCGCCAACCCGGCCGCCGCCATCGGCGTCAGCACCCGCGACAGGGCCGCGACCGGCAGCGCCCGGAAGGCGCCCGCCAGTCGCAGATCGAGCAGGCCAATGCCGCCGACCAGCAGTACAAGGCCCGCCAGGTGCAGCAGGTTGGCCAGCGGATAGGCGTAGGCCGAGCCCCGCGCCCAGGCCCCGAACGCGGAGTCCTGCAGCGCCGAGACCAGCTCCACCTAGCGCAGCTCGACCGTCTTGCCGTCGACCGTGACGCGCTCGATGCGCATCTCGGCCACGCCGTCCTTGCGCGGGTAGCCTTCGAGCGTGACCGCCTTGCCCGAGGTCAGCATCTCGCGCGAAAGGCCCCGCGCCTCCATGCGGGCGACCGGGGCCAGCACCACGTCCCAGTCCTTGCCCGCGTGGCGCACCTTGGCCGCGCCATGGGGATTACCCCAGCTGACGTCGGTGAGCGGCGCGGTGATCTTGAGGGTCTTGTCGGCGTCGTAGGCGCTCCAGCCGTGGTGGGCCAGGGCGGCGGCGGGAACGACGAGCACGACGGCGGCCACCGAGAGCGGCATGAGCCTGAACATGGGTCTTCACCTCTTCACGTCCCGACAGGCGAAGTGGGACACGAAGCGACGGCGGGAGCAAGCGCCCCCATGGTCACTCCAACGTCATCCCCGGCGTCCAGCCGCTGGCGGCGAGGAAGGCGCGGGCGTCGGACACGGTGAGGATGTCCCGCAGGGCCGCGCGCTTGTCGCGGGCCCTGGCGTAGTAGGCCTTGGCGATGCGGTAGCCGGTCCAGTAGCCGAGATCGGCGGGCTTCTCGGGCGTGGAGTTGTAGAACCAGGCCGACAGGTCGGTCTTGTCGAGGTCGGCGGCGAAGGCGGTCTCGATCTCGCGCTCGCGGCCCTTGGTCAGGGGCTCGAAATAGACGTAGGCGGGGTGGCCGATCAGCAGCTCGGTGACGAACTCGGCGCCGCCTTCGAGCAGGGCCGTCTCCAGCACGGTGGGGTTTTCCTTCTCGGTCAGCAGCGGGTTCTGCTGGGCATGGGCGTACTCGTGCAGCAGCACGCCGACGAAGCGGCTCTCGGTGTCGGGGTTCATGAACTCGGTGGCGCACAGGGCCTCGAGCCCGACCTGGACGCCGGTGACCGGACTGCCGATCGCCACCGGCTTGCCGCGGCCGACCGCCACGGTGACCGTGGGCACGCGCGCCTGCGGATAGAAAGCCGTGAACTTGCCCAGGGCCGTATCCACCCGCCCCTTCACCTTGGGCAGCACGTCGGCGCAGGCGCGAGCCTTCCGATACAGTTCAGGCCGTGCGGCGATGGCTTCGGCCAGCCGGGTCGCGGTCGTGCGGCGAGCATCGAAGAAGGTGCGCAGGCCCGGCGAGCCCGCGTCGATATAACCGGCCTGAAGCTGCTCGGCGCTGGGGCGGCCGCCTGCCTGATCGTAGAGCCGGTAGAACAGGTCGACGTCGGCGGTGTCGAGACTGGACGCGGCCCCTTTCGTCCAGGCCGGACCAGCCAGAACCATCGCCGCCGCCAGGCCGGTCGTCAAAATCCAGGATCGCACGGCCCCTCCCCTTTTCTTATCGCGCGGCGAAACTGGCCCGCCGAAGCCGCGAAGATCAAGGGCTTGGCGACCGCGCCCGTCCCGGGCGTGTCAGCAGCTTCCAGGCCGCCGCGAGAAAAATCGCGACGCCGCCCTTGAAGTTATATCGCGCACGATTAAATCGTTCTCACCAATTCAATCGCAGGAGCGAACCCGATGAGCACTCTCTACCAAACCCGCGCCACGGCCACCGGCGGCCGCGAAGGCGGCGTCCGCAGCAACGACGGCCTGCTGGACGTGCGCCTGGCCATGCCCAAGGCCCTGGGCGGCAAGGAAGACGGCACCAATCCCGAACAGCTGTTCGCGGCCGGCTACGCCGCCTGCTTCCAGAGCGCCATGGCCTTCGTGGCCCGCCAGAAGAAGATCCCGCTGACCAGCTCGACCGTCACCGGCGTCGTGGGCCTCGCCGCCCAGGAAGTCGGCTTCAAGCTGGAAGTGGCGCTGGAAGTCGAAACCCAGGGCCTTTCGCAGGAAGAGGCCGAAGCCCTGGTTGCCACGGCGCACCAGGTCTGCCCCTATTCCAACGCCACCCGCGGCAACATCGATGTCGCCCTCAACGTAAAGGCTGCATGACCTCGGACGCCGACATAGCCCTGGACAAAGCGGTCGAGGTGTTGCGCCTCGACCGCCAGCTCTGCTTTGCGCTCTACAGCGCGGCCAACCGGGTCACGCGCCTGTATCGGCCGCTGCTGGACGCCCTGGGCCTGACCTATCCGCAGTACCTGGCCATGCTGGTGCTGTGGGAGCACAGCCCGCGCACCGTCGGCGAGATGGGCCAGGCGCTGGACCTGGAGTCCAGCACCCTGACCCCTCTGCTGAAGCGACTGGAGAGCGCCGGCCTGATCGTGCGCAGCCGCGATCCCGACGACGAGCGGCGGGTGATCATCTCGCTGACCGACGCCGGCGACGCCATGCGCGAACAGGCCCTGGGCGTGGCCGAGCAGTTCTTCTGCCGGCTCGACACGCCGATGCCCGAGCTGGTGGACCTGCGCGAGCGGCTGAAGCGGCTGGCGGTGTAGGCGCCTTCTTCTCTCCCGTCATTCCCGCCCTTGTGGCGGAACCGAAAGGGCGTATGGGGCGGACCGCTGGCGGTCCGCTTGCGCCGCACAGGCGCGCAGCCAACTTCGGTTTGCGGCCCATTGCGGACCTTAGATCCTCCCCCTCTGGGGGAGCTGTCGCGGAGCGACTGAGGGGGCAAGCGCCGGCGCCGGCCCCCTCCGGCCC
>NZ_JBFTJR010000095.1:0-14470 GCF_056395525.1 Caulobacter sp. 10L414 | reverse complement strand
GGACGGCTCGGCCGGGACGACCGGCGCGGGCTCCGGCGGCGGCGGCGGCGGCGTGAACCTGCAGACCGGCTTCGGCGCCCACGGCGGTTCAGAGGGCGCTTCGGTGAACGGGACCATGGGCGCGGCCTATGGCGCGACCGGGACCATGGGCGCGGCCATCGACACGGCCCAGACGATCACGACCACCATCACCGGCGGAACCGGCGGGCTGGGCGCCGACCCCGTCGGCACGGTGGGCCTGGCCGGCCACGTCTCGGGGTCCGGGCACGGCGGCGGCGGCGTCGGCGTCAGCGCGACGGCTGACGTGACCGTCGGGGCGGGCGGCCTGATCCAGGGCGGCGCCGGCGGCGGCGCTACGCTGGGCCTCGTCACCGGTCGCGGCGGCGGCGGCGGCGGCGTGGGCCTGTTCAGCAACAGCGATGTGACCATCCTGACCGGCGGCTCGGTTATCGGCGGCGCCGGCGGCGCCAGCAACGCGGGCGGCGGCGGCGGAGGGGCGGCGGCCATCGTGCTGACCGCGCCCGGCGAAGTCGTCAACGGCGGCGTGGTGCGGGGCGGCGCTGGCGGCCCAGGCAGCACGGGCAACTTCAGCGGCGACGGCGGCGCGGGCGTGCTGGTGCTGAACGGCGGCGCGGTCACCAACCTGGCCGGCGGCACGCTGACCGGCGGCAACGCCGGCACGGGCTGGCCGAGCTTCCTGGGCGCGCCCGGTTCGGCGGTCGAGGGGGCGAACGTCACCCTGGTCAACGCCGGCACGCTGGTCGGCGGCACGCGGACGGGCGGCTTCCGCGCCAACGCGGTCACCTTCACCGGCGGCGTGAACTCGCTGGAGATCTGGTCGAGCTCGGTGATCACCGGCAACGTCCAGGCCTATAGCGCCGCCGACCGCCTGATCCTGGGCGGGGCGACGGATGCGTCGTTCGACGTGTCGCAGATCGGCGCGGCGGCCAAGTACCGCGGCTTCGGCGGCTTCGAGAAGGCCGGCGCCGCGACCTGGACGCTGACCGGGACCAACACCGGGGTCACGCCCTGGACCCTGCGCGAGGGCCTGCTGCGCATCGCCGCCGACGCGGCCCTGGGCGATACGGCCGGCGCCTTGACCTTCGCCGGCGGCGGGCTCGACACCACCGGCTCGTTCGCCATCGCCCGCGACATCGTCGCCGCCGGCTTGGGCCGGCTGATCATCGCCACGGCCACCGACACCATCACCCTGGACGGCGACATCACCGGGACCGGAAGCCTGACCAAGGAGGGCCTGGGCACGCTGGTCCTGACCGGCGACAACGGCGCCTTCACCGGCCTCATCACCAACCAGACGGGCGTGCTGCGGATCGGCGGCGCGACGGCGGGCGACCTGGGCGCCGACGTCGTCAACGACGGCCTGCTGCGGATCTCGAACGCCGGCGACATCACCCTGTCGGGCGACATCTCCGGGACCGGCGACCTGGTGAAGGACGGCTCGGGCCGGACGATCCTGACCGGGACCAGCACCCATGCCGGCCTGACCACGGTCAGCGACGGCGTTCTGCAGATCGGCGCCGGCGGCGCTGCGGGCGGTTTCTCCGGCGACATCGTCAACAACGCGACCCTGGCCACCGACCACACCGGCGACCTGCTGCTGAGCGGCGACATCTCGGGCGTCGGCGCGTTCGGCAAGTTCGGCGCGGGCCGCTCGATCCTGACGGGCGCGCTGACCTATGCCGGCGGCACGACGATCGACGCGGGGACCCTGCAACTGGGCGACGGCGGCGCGGCCGTCGGCCTGGTGGGCGACGTGGCCAACAACGGCGTGCTGGCCACCAACCACGCCGGCGACCTGACCCTGGCCGGGGTCATCTCGGGCGCCGGCGGCTTCCAGAAGCTGGGTTCGGGCCGGACGATCCTGACGGGCGTCAACACCTTCTCGGGCGCGATCCGGGTCGATGCAGGCACGCTGCAGCTGGGCGCCGGCGGCGCCGTGGGCGGCCTTTCGGGCGCGATCGTCAACGACGGTGTGCTGGCGACCAACCACACCGGCGACCTGACCCTGGCCGGCGACATCTCGGGGACGGGCGCGTTCCTCAAGCAGGGCGCGGGCCGTACGATCCTGACCGGCGACCTTGGCTATACCGGCCTGACGACGATCAGCGCCGGCGTCCTGCAACTGGGCGCCGGCGCGCTGGTCAGCGACTTCGACGGCGACATCGTCAACAGCGGGGCCCTGTGGTCGTCGCATGACGGGGTGCAGGTGCTGTCGGGCGACATCTCGGGCATGGGCGCGTTCTACAAGTACGGCTCGGGCCGTACGGTGCTGACCGGGACCAACAGCTATCGCGGCTCCACCTTCGTCGAGGCCGGCACGCTGGTGGTGAACGCCGGGCGCACCGGGCTGGGCGCGGCGCTGACCGCCGTCCGTTCGGGCGCGACCCTGGCTGGCGACGGCGTGGTCGGCGGCCAGGTGATCGTGCAGGCCGGCGGCACGCTGGCGCCGGGCGACGGCGCGGGCACGCTGACCATCAACGCCGGCCTGCTGCTGCAGAACGGCTCGTTCCTGAGCTACGAGCTGGGCCAGGCCAACCTGCCGGGCGGAGCCTTCAACGACCTCGTGGTGGTCAACGGCAATCTCACGCTCGACGGCACGCTGAACGTCGCCGTCGCGCCGGGCGGCGGCTTCGATCCGGGCCTCTACCGGATCATCAGCTACACCGGCGCCCTGACCAACAACGGCCTCGACATCGGGACCATCCCGACGCCGGAGTTCTTCGTCCAGGCCTCGCTGGCCGGGCAGGTGAACCTGGTCAACAGCGCCGGCCTGTCCTTCCGTTTCTGGGACGGCGCGAGCGGCGTGCGCAACAACGGCTGGGTCGACGGGGGCGTAGGCCTCTGGCAGCGCTCGAGCGGCAACGACAACTGGGTCGACGAGGGCAACGTGCCCAACGGGACCTATGAGGACGGCGCCTTCGCGGTGTTCGGCGCGACCGCGGGCCGCGTGAGCGTGGACGCCAGCCTGGGCGCGGTCGAGACCGCCGGGATGCAGTTCGTCAGCGACGGCTACGTCATCGGCGGCGACGCGCTGACCCTGACCGGCCCCGAGGCCTTCATCAGGGTCGGCGACGGCACGGCGGCCGGGGCGGGACTGACCGCGACGATCGAGGCCGGGCTCGCCGGCTCGGCGCGGCTGGTCAAGAGCGACCTGGGCGTGCTCGTCCTGTCGGGGGCGAGCAGCTACACGGGCGGCACGACGCTGCGCGGCGGCGAGGTGCGGATCGGTTCGAGCGCGGCCCTGGGCGCGGCCTCGGGCGGGCTGGTCTTCGACGGCGGCCGTCTGACGGCGACCGCCGACCTGTCGCTGGGCCATGACCTCTCGCTGCTGAAGGACGGCCTGATCTCCACCGGCTCTGGCGTGACCGCGACGCTGGACGGTGCGATCGGCGGCGCGGGCGCGCTGGTCAAGGACGGCGCGGGGACCCTGGTGCTGGCCGGCGACGCCGGCCACACGGGCGGCACGCGGATCCAGGCCGGGAGCCTGCGGATCGGCGCCGGCGGCCTGACGGGCGGCCTTTCGGGCGACATCGTCAACGACGGCCAGCTGGTCGCCGACCGCTCGGGCCAGCTGACCCTGGCGGGCGCGATCTCCGGCTCGGGCGGCTTTGTCCAGACGGGGCAGGCCGTCACCGTGCTGGCCGGAACCAACACCTATGCCGGCGCCACCGACGTGACGGCCGGGACCCTGCTGGTCAACGGGGATCAAGCCGGCGCGACCGGAGCGACCTCGGTGGCGAGCGGCGCGACCCTGGGCGGCGCGGGCTTGATCGGCGGCTTGGTCAGCCTGGCCGACGGCGCGACCCTGGCGGCGGGCGGTGCGTCCGGCGCGGCGGGGACCCTGACGATCAACGGCGGGCTTTCGCTGGCCGGCGGCTCGATCCTTGACTTCCAGCTGGGCCAGGCCGGTATTGTCGGCGGCGCGCTGAACGACCTGGTGGCCGTGGGCGGCGACCTGAAGCTGGACGGCGTGCTGAACGTCTCGACGGCCGGCGGCGGCAGCTTCGGCACGGGCGTCTATCGCCTGTTCACCTATGGCGGAACCCTGACCGACGACGGCCTGACGGTGGGCGTGACGCCCGCCGGTTCGAAGGCCTACGTCCAGACGGGCTTCGCCGGCCAGGTGAACCTGATCAACACCGGCGGCCTGATTCTGAACTTCTGGGACGGTGATACGGGTACGGCCTTCGACGGCGCCATCAGCGGCGGCGACGGGGTCTGGCGCTTCAACGCCGGCGCCAACAGCTGGACCGAGGCGTCGGGCGACCTCAACGCCTTCTACGACCAGGCCGCCTATGCGGTGTTCGGCGGAACCTCGGGCGTGGTCAGCATCGACGACGCCCAGGGCGCGATCACGGCCGCGGGCCTGCAGTTCCTGACCAGCGGCTATCGCCTTGAGGGCGACGCCCTGGGCCTGACCGGATCGACCACCGAAATCCGCGTCGGCGACGGCACGGCGGCGAGCGCGGGCATGACCGCGACCATCGCCTCGGCGCTGACCGGCTCCGGCCGGCTGGTGAAGGCCGATCTGGGCGCGCTGATCCTCGACGGCGCCAACAGCTATGCCGGCGGCACGACGATCGCGGGCGGGGAGCTGCAGGTCAGCGCCGACGCCAACCTCGGCGCGGCGAGCGGCGGCCTGTGGCTGGACGGCGGGGCGCTGCGCACGACCGCCAGCTTCGCCAGCGGACGCACAGTCACGCTGGACGCCGACGGGCGCATCGAGACGGTCTCGGGCGCGACCCTGACGCTCAACGGCGGCGTCGACGGCGTCGGCGCCCTGACCAAGGACGGCGCGGGCCGGCTGATCATCGCCGGCGAGGGAACCTATGCCGGCGGCACGACCATCTCCGGCGGCGCCCTGCAGCTCGGCGACGGCGGGACGACGGGCGCGATCCTCGGCGCGGTGGTCAACAATGGCCTGCTGGCCTTCGACCGATCCGACGCCTCGACCTTCGCGGGCCCGATCTCGGGCTCGGGCGCGGTCGAGATCATCGGCTCGGGAACGACGATCCTGACGGCGGCCAACACCCATGGCGGCGGCACGGTGATCCGTTCGGGCACGCTGCAACTGGGGAACGGCGGGACGTCGGGCTCGGTGGCCGGCGCGATCGCCAACGACGGCGTGCTGGCGATCGATCGGTCGGACCGACTGGCCATGGCCGGCTTGATCTCGGGCGCGGGCGCCTTCGCGCAGGACGGCTCGGGCGTCACGGTCCTGACCGCAGCCAACAGCTATCTGGGCGAGACGCGGGTGAACGCGGGCCTGCTGGTGATCAACGGCGACCAGTCGGCCGCCACCGGCCTGACCTCGGTGGCGAGCGGCGCGGCCCTGGGCGGCTCGGGCGTGATCGGTGGCGATGTGGCGGTGGCCGCGGGCGGCGCGATCGGCCCGGGCAACAGCCCCGGCACGCTGACCATCAACGGCGATCTGACCCTGGCGCAGGGCTCGGCCCTGAACTTCGAACTCGGCGCGGCCAATGTCGCGGGCGGTCCGCTGAACGACCTGATCATGGTCGGCGGCGACCTCGCCCTGGACGGGACGCTGAACGTCTCGGTCCCGACCGGCGGGGCGTTCGACGCGGGCGTCTATCGCCTGATCAGTTATGGCGGCGCCCTGAGCGACAACGGCCTGGACCTGGGCGTCCTGCCGAGCGGCGCGAACGCCTATGTGCACATCGGCTTCGCGGGCCAGGTGAACCTCGTGAACACCGCCGGCCTGACCCTGAACTACTGGGACGGCGCGGCCAGTCCGGGCTTCGACGGCCTGGTCGACGGCGGCGACGGAACCTGGCGGGCGGCCGGCGGCCTGAGCTGGACCGGCGATGCGGGCGCGATCAACGCCGGCTATGCGAACGGCGCCTTCGCGGTGTTCGCCGGCGCGGCGGGCGTGGTGACCATCGACGGCGGGCAGGGAGCGGTGACCGCCTCGGGCCTGCAGTTCATGACCGACGGCTATCGCATCGAGGGCGACGCCCTGACCCTGACCGGGGCCCAGGCGAGCATTCGCGTCGGCGACGGCACGGCGGCGGGCGCGGGCATGACCGCCACCATCGCCTCGGCGATCGGCGGGGCCGGCGAGCTGGTCAAGACCGACCTGGGAACCCTGGTCCTGACCGGGGCCGACACCTATGCGGGCGGAACCACGCTCAACGCCGGCGGCCTCTACATCAACGGCGACCAGACCGCGGCGAGCGGCGCAACGCGCGTCAACGCCGGCCTGCTGGGCGGCGCGGGCGTGATCGGCGGTTCGGTCAGCGTGGCCGACGGCGCGACCTTGGCGCCCGGCGGCTCGACCGGCGCGGCCGGAACTCTGACGATCAACGGCGGCCTGACGCTGTCGAACGGCTCGATCCTGGACTTCCAGCTGGGCCAGGCCGGCGTCGCGGGCGGCGGGCTCAACGACCTGCTGGTGGTCAAGGGCGACCTGACCCTGGACGGCGTGCTGAACGTCTCGCAGAGCGCCGGCGGAACCTTCGGGGCCGGCGTCTATCGCCTGGTCAGCTATGACGGCGCCCTGACCGACAACGGCCTGCGGATCGGCGCGACGCCGGCCAGCGATCCGAGCTACGTCCAGACCTCGGTCGCGGGCCAGGTGAACCTGGTCAACACCGGCGGCCTGGTCCTGAACTACTGGGACGGCGCGGGCGCGGGCTTCGATGGCGCCATCGCCGGCGGCGCGGGCGTCTGGCGGGCCGGCGGGGCGGAAGCCTGGACCGACGCCGGCGGCGCGATCAACGCGACCTATGCCGACGGCGCGCTGGCGATCTTCGCCGGGACGGCCGGAACCGTGCGCATTGATGAGGCGGCGGGGCCGGTCTCGGCCATGGGCCTGCAGTTCGCGACCGACGGCTATCGCCTCGAAGGCGGCGACCTGACCCTGGCCGGCTCGCAGGCGGCTGTCCGCGTCGGCGACGGCACGGCCGCCGGGGCCGGCATGACCGCAACCATCGCGGCCGACATCGTCGGCGCGGCGGGCCTGGCCAAGACCGACCTGGGCGTGCTGGTCCTCTCCGGAACCAACACCTACGAGGGCGGGACGGCGATCAACGGCGGCGTGCTGCAGGCGTCGTCCGACGCCAATCTCGGCGCGGCGAGCGGCGGCCTGTCGTTCGACGGCGGCGCCCTGCGGACCACGGCGACGATGGAGACGGCCCGGGCGACCACCTTCGCCGGCGCCGGCCGCCTGGACGTGGCCGAGCGCACGACGCTTTCCCTGAAGGGCGCGGTCTTCGGCGCGGGCGGCCTGGTCAAGAGCGGCGCGGGAACCCTGGTCCTGTTCGGCGACGGTTCAGCCTATGTCGGCCGCGCCTCGGTCACCGCCGGCGTGCTGCGCGTCGACGGCGTGCTGGGCGGGGTGACCGACGTGATGAGCGGCGGTCGCCTGGAGGGCGTGGGCCGGCTGGGCGGGCTCGTCCTGCGCTTGGGCGGCGTCATCGCGCCGGGCGGCGAGGGCTTCGGCGTCCTGACGACGGCCGGCGACTTCGCGGCCGACGGCGGCCTGATCGAGATCGACGCCGTGCTCGGTGGCGACGGCTCGCAGGCCGATCGGCTGGTCGTGGGCGGCGCGACCTCGGGCGCGGCGCAGATCAGCGTCGCCAATCGCGGCGGCCTGGGCGCCCAGACGCAGGAGGGGATCAAGATCGTCGACGTGGCGGGCGCCTCGAACGCCCAGTTCACGCTGCGCGGCGACTACGTCTTCCAGGGCGACCAGGCGATCATCGCCGGGGCCTACGCCTATCGCCTGTACAAGAACGGCGTGGCTGCTCCGGCCGACGGCGACTGGTACCTGCGCTCGTCGCTGGTCGATCCGGGCGAGCCCGAGACCCCGACCCAGCCTGAGGCGCCGGAAGGCCCGCTCTACCAGCCCGGCGCGCCGGTCTACGAGGCCTACGGCGCCAGCCTGCTGAGCCAGAACGGCGTGGGCGCGCTGCGCCAGCGGACCGGCGATCGCGTCTGGGGCCAGGGCGCAACCGCGCTCGGCGGCGCCTGGGGGCGGATCGAGGGCGAGCAGAGCCGCTCGGAGAACGCGCCGCGTTCCAGCACCGGCGCCGACCTGAAGACCGACCGCTGGGCGGTGCAGATGGGCTATGACCGCGCGCTGCCCGATCAGACCTGGGGCGGGACCCTCGTGCTGGGCGCCAGCTGGCGCTACGGCGAGGCCGACACCAAGGTCCGCTCGGTCCATGGCGACGGGGCGATCGAGACCAACGGCTACGGCTTCGGCGCGACGGCCACCTGGTACGGGCAGGGCGGCGCCTATGTCGACCTGCAGGCCCAGGCCAGCTGGTACGACAGCGACCTGCGCTCGAACCTGCTCGGCGACCTGGCCCGGGGCCTGGACGGTTCTGGCGAGTCGGTCGGCGTCGAGGTCGGCAGGACCACGGCGCTCGGCGGCGGGCTGCAGCTGACGCCGCAGTTCCAGACCGTCTACTCGAAGGTCCGCTTCGACTCCTTCGGGGACGAGGCGGGCGCCCAGGTCTGGGGCGATCGCGGCGAGAGCCTGCGCTCGCGCATCGCCGCGGCCCTGGCGCGCGAGATCGAGGGCGAGGCCGGCGCCGGCCGCCTCTACGGCCAGATGGGCCTGGCCTACGAGTGGACGGGCGGTCCCAGCGTCATGGTGTCGGGCGCGCAGCTGGCGCGTCGCGACGACCGGCTGTGGGGCGAGCTGGCCTTCGGCGGCAGCTATCGCTGGCGCCAGGGCCTCAGCGTGTTCGGCGAGGCCTCGGCCGCCAGCGGGCTGAACGGTCTCGGCGACGCCTACAGCGTGCGGGCCAACATGGGTCTGCGCCTGGCGTTCTGATGTCGGCGGAGCCGGGGCCTGGCGGTCCCGGCTCCCGTCGCCGTTGCGGGCTTCGGCGGGCTTTGATATCGATTGAAACGTTCGTTTGAATCGATGGGCCGCCATGTTCCGCTTCACGACCTCCGACGGTCTTTCGATCGCCTGCCATGAGTGGGGAGGGGATGACGCCTCGCCGCCGGTCGTGCTGCACCACGGCTTTTCGGCCAGCGGTCCGATCAACTGGAAGGCGCCCGGGATCGTCGACGTCCTGACGGCCGCGGGACGGCGGGTGATCGCGATAGACGCCCGGGGCCACGGCGCGTCGGACAAGCCGCACGATCCGGCCTTCTACGGCGAGGCGCGAATGGCGCGCGACGTCTCCGAACTGATCGACCACCTCGGCGCTCCGGCCATCGACCTCGTCGGCTACTCCATGGGCGCGATCGTCGGCCTGATCTGCGCCAGCCGCGAGCCGCGCGTGCGCCGCCTGGTCGTCGGCGGGGTGGGCGAGGGCGTCGTCGCCACCGGCGGGGTCGACACCCGCCACGTGCCCAGCGACGCGATCGTCCAGGCGCTGCTGGTCGAGGACGTCTCGGCGATCGAGCACCCGGCCGCCGCGCCGTTCCGGCTGTTCGCCGACGCCGTCGGGGCCGATCGCAAGGCTCTGGCCGCCCAGGCCAGCGTCGTCCACGCCACGCCCATAGCGCTCGACCGCATCACCGCCCCGACCCTGGTGATCGCCGGCGACGACGATCCTCTGGCGGTGCATCCCGAGCGTCTGGCCGCCGCGATCCCCGGCGCGCGCTCGCAGTTGGTGAGCGGCGACCATCGCTCGGCCGTGGCCGCGCCGGCCTTCGCAGAGGCGATCGTGGCGTTCCTGGCGGTCTAGGGGCGGCCTCAGTTGGTCGATGGGTAATTGGTTATTTGTTTCAACAGCTTATAGAAATTGTCATCCCGGCCGTAGCGCAGCGGAGCGCCGGGATCTCCCACAGTTTTCGAACCTGCCGACGTGGGAGATCCCGGCTCTACGGATCGCTGACGCGCTCCTCCGGCCGGGAAGGCGCGTTTCTTTGCACGCCAATTGAGTCCAGACCCTAGGTCGGATCGGTCCGATAGGCCTCCTGAAAGAGTCCGTTCTTCCCCGCGAAGGCGGGGATCCAAGCGGCGCCTGCGGGGCGCCCGCGGCCCCGCCAGACCCCGAAAGGCGGCTTGGGCCCCCGCCTTCGCGGGGGAGCTCGGTAGAATTGGCCAGGTTGGCTTGATGTCGATCCGCCCTAGACCTTGCCCGGCCTGTAGCGGTCGATCTCGATGCCGTGGCGGCGCAGCTTGTCGTAGAAGGTCTTGCGCGGGGTCTGCAGCAGGGTCATGGCCGTGCGGGCGTCGCCGCCGCAGGCCGCCAGGGTCTCGCGGATGACCATCGCCTCGTAGCGGCCGGTGCGATCGGCCAGGCTTTCCGTCGCGGCCGGCGTCGCGCCGTCCTCGGCGACCAGCGCCGAGGGCAGTCCCAGGGCCACGCGTTCGGCGTAGTGCGCCAGCTCCCGCACGTTGCCCGGCCACTCGTGGCCCAGCAGATGGTCGCGGATCGTCGCCGTCAGGCGCGGCGGCGGTCGGCGCAGCCGCGCGGCGGCCTCGGCCAGGAAGTGACCGAACAGCGTCGGCACGTCCTCGCGCCGCTCGCGCAGGGGCGGCACCACCAGGGTGACCACGTTCAGGCGGTAGTAGAGGTCGGCGCGGAAGGCGCCTTCGCGCACGGCTTCGGCCAGGTCGACCTTGCTGGCGGCGATGATCCGCAGGTCCAGGTGACGGGGCTCGGCCGCGCCGACGGGCCAGATCTCGCGCTCCTCGACCACCCGCAGAAGCTTGGCCTGCAAGGTCGGCGACAGGCCCTCGATCTCGTCGAGAAACAGCACGCCGCGGTCGGCCCGCTCGATGCGGCCGGTGCTGGGGCGAGCCGCGCCGCCCGCCGAGCCGGCGGCGGAGCCGAACAGTTCGGTCTCGAACACCGCCTCGGGCAGGGCCGCGCAATTGACCGTGACCATCGGCCGGCTTCGCCGCGCCCCGCCGCGATGCAGGGCGTGGGCCACAAGGCCCTTGCCGGCGCCGGTCTCGCCCTGGATCAGCACGTCGACCTCGGCCTCGGCCAGTTGGGCGATGGTGGCCCGCAGCCGCTGCATCACCGGCGTGTCGCCCAGCAGCGGCGAGCCGCCGCTGGCCTGGGCGGCGGCCTCCAGCCGGCGGTTGTCCAGCACCAGGCCGCGCTTCTCCAGCGCCCGCGCCAGGGCGGCGGTCAGGCGCTCCATCGGGAAGGGCTTGGAGACGAAGTCGTAGGCGCCGTCCTGCAGCGCCGCCACCGCCATGGCCACGTCGCCGTGGCCGGTGATCAGCAGCACCGGAATGTCCGGATCGATCGCCCGCACGCGCTCGAAAAGCGCCAGGCCGTCCATGCCCGGCATGCGCACGTCGCTGACCACGGCCCCGTCGAACTCTCGCGACAGCGCCTTCAGCGCCGAGGGGGCGTTGTCGAAGGCGGCGACCTCGAAGCCGCGCAGTTCCAGGCCCTGGGCCACCGCGCCGCGCAGGGCGTCGTCGTCGTCGACGAGCAGGATCTTGCCGACGGGGGCGCTCATGGGACGGCCTTGCGCAGGGTCAGGGTGAAGGTCGCGCCGGCGCCCGGCGTCGAGGCGGCCGACAGCTCGCCGCCGAAGCCTGTGGCGATGTCGTGGGCGATCACCAGGCCAAGACCCAGGCCGCGCGGCTTGGTGGTCAGGAACGGCGTGAAGAGGGCGCGCTCGACCTCGGGCGCGAGCCCCGGCCCATTGTCGGCGACGGCGATCAGCACGGCGTCGTCGGTCTCGCGGACGGTCAGGGTGACGGCGCCGTCGGCACGCTCCTCCACCGCCTCGAAGGCGTTCTGCAGCAGGTTGACCAGCACCTGCTCGAGCCGCACCCGCTCGCCCAGCACGGCCAGGCCAGGGGTCTCGCCCTTGCGCACCAGCCGGGCCTGCTGCCGGCGCGAGCGGCTGGCGGTCAGCAGCACCGAGCCGTCGATCACCTCGCTGACCAGGGTCGGCTCGACCCGGCCGTCGGCCTTGCGCGAGAAGGCGCGAAGCTCATCGGTGATGCGGCCGATGCGCTCGGTCATGGCGGCGATGGCGGTCAGGTTCTCGCCCGCCGCCTCGGGACGGCCGCGCGCGATCAGCAGAAGGCCGTTGTCGGCGTTGGCGCGGATGGCGGCGACGGGCTGGTTGATCTCGTGGGCCACGCCGGCGGCGATCTGGCCCAGCGACGCCAGCTTGTTGGCCTGCACCAGGTCGGCCTGCAGCGAGCGCAGGCGGGTCTCGGTGCGCTGGCGCTCGTCGACCTCGTGCGAGAGGGCGCGGTTGGCGACCGTCAGCTCTTCGGTGCGGACCTCGACGCGGCGTTCCAGCTCGGCCCGGGCCTCGCGGTCGCGCTGGGCGGCGATCTGGATGCGCCGCCGGCGGACCCACAGCCACAGCAGGGCGGCGCTGAGCAGCATCCAGACCAGGGCGGTGATCCAGCGCGCGGCGTCGGCGGTCTGGTCGGCGGGGGCGGCGGGGCTCAGCAGGTGCAGGGTCCAGCCCGGCGCCACCTCGGCCAGGCGGGTCTCGATCAGGCGATCGGGCTGGGCGTGGTCGGTGCGGGCCACACCGTCGCCATGCCGCGTCCTCAGCGGCATCGGCGCGAAGGTGGCCGCGCCGTACTGGCCCTGGGCGCGCAAGGCCTCGCGGGCGGCCGGCGACAGGGGCGTGCGCGCCAGGAAGCGCCATTGCGGCTCGCTGGTGATCAGCACCAGCCCCTGGCGATCGACGACGAAGGCCGGCTCGCCGATCGCCCGCCAGGCGGTCTCGACGGCGTCGAACTCCAGCTTGACCACGACGACGCCCAGCACGCCCTTGGGTCCGTCGACGCGGCGGGCCAGATAGAGGCCGGGCTTGTGACTGACCGTGCCCAGGGCGAACTGTTCGGCATAGCCGCTGCGCAGGGCCTGCGCGAAGTAGGGGCGAAAGCCGTAGTTCGAGCCGAGGAAGCTGGTGGGCTGGCGCCAGTTGCTGGCCGCGGCGGTGAAGCCGTCGGCGGCGACCACGTAGATCACCGCCGCGCGCGTCTGGGCGCCCAGCACCTCCAGCTTGCGCGACAGGGCTTCCAGCCGGCGCGGATCGCGGGTGGCTAGGGCGGTCTCGAGGTCGGCGTCGTCGGCCAGCACCAGGGGCAGGGCGCGCTGCTTGTCGAGTTCGCTGCGCAGCACGGCCGCGTGGAGGGCGGCCGAGGCGCCGGCCCGCCCGCGCAGGCCGGTCATGGCGCGGTCGTGAGCCAGGGCGCCCACCGCCATCACCAGGGCCGCGCCGATCAGCGTGGCGATGATCGCGAACACGGCCAGCCCACGGCGCGAGATCGAGCGGGTCGGCGCGGGAGGGGCGTCGGTTTCGGGTGAAACGATTTGTGCCATATTCCACACAAGTGCGGTTCTGTCTGGGTGGAATATGGCACGGAGGTTCTGCCGTGGCGAGGCGTAAATTTGGATTTCTCTAGAACATTCATGGGGTTGGTGTCGGATGTCGAAATCGAGTCCTTCTGGCCCAAGTTCGGGGCCGACCTGAAGCCGCTGGGCGACGCCTTCATCAAGCTGGTGAAGATGGTCATCGCCCCGGTGATCTTCCTGACCGTGGTCACCGGCATCGCCGGCATGCGCGACCTGGGACGCTTCGGCCGCGTGGCCTTGAAGGCCTTCGCCTACTTCCTGACCTTCTCGACCCTGGCCCTGATCGTCGGCCTGATCGTGGCCAACGTSGTCCAGCCGGGCGCGGGCATGAACGTCGAYCCGGCCAGCCTGCACAGCGACAAGATCGCCGACTATGCGGCGAAAGCCCACGAGACCACCATCGTCGGCTTCCTGCTGCACATCATCCCCACGACCGTGGCCGGGGCCTTCGCCGAGGGCGAGATCCTGCAGGTCTTGTTCTTCTCGGTGACCTTCGGCATCGCCCTGGCCCTGGTCGGCGACCGCGGCCAGCCGGTGATCGACCTCCTGGAAGCCACCGCCCACGCCTTCTTCAAGCTGGTGGCCATCCTGATGAAGGCCGCCCCCGTCGGCGCCTTCGGGGCCTTCGCCTTCACCATCGGMAAGTACGGCATCGGCTCGGTGATCAACCTGGCCGCCCTGGTGGGCACCTTCTACGCCACCTCAGCGATCTTCGTGCTGGTGGTGCTGGGCGCGGTGGCCCGCTTCAACGGCTTCTCGATCCTCAAGCTGCTGCGCTACCTCAAGAGCGAACTCCTGCTGGTGCTGGGCACCAGYTCSTCGGAATCGGCCCTGCCCAGCCTGATGGAGAAGATGGAGAAGGCCGGCTGCGCCAAGCCKGTCGTSGGCCTGGTCGTGCCGCTCGGCTACTCGTTCAATCTCGACGGSACSAACATCTACATGACCCTGGCGGCCCTGTTCATCGCCCAGGCCACCGGCGTGCACCTGTCGCTGGGCGACCAGCTGGCCCTGCTGGGCGTGGCCATGCTGTCGTCCAAGGGCGCGGCCGGCGTCACCGGCGCGGGCTTCATCACCCTGGCCGCAACCCTCTCGGTCGTCCCCAGCGTCCCCGTCGCCGGCATGGCCCTGATCCTCGGCGTCGACCGCTTCATGAGCGAGTGCCGCTC
>NZ_JBFTJR010000094.1:0-14037 GCF_056395525.1 Caulobacter sp. 10L414 | reverse complement strand
GCCGAGGCCCGCATCGCCCTGGCCCAGGCCCGCACCCGCGCCGCCGACGCCCGCCGCGCCCTGGCCGCCTACTGGGGCGGCGGCGAGATCGAGATCGACGCCGCGGCGCTGGAGGACCTGTCGGTCGCCGGACGCGTCGCCGGCCCGGCCTCGCCGGTGGATCTGGCCCTGCTGGACGCCCAGCGCGATCTGGCGAGCGCCCGCGTCCGCGTGGAGGAGAGCAAGGCTGTGCAGGACCCGACCTGGCGCGCTGGCCTGCGCTATCTCAACGACGACGGGGCCGTGGCCGCCGTGGTCGGCGGCTCGATCCCGCTCGGCCGCCACGACACCAACCGCGGCGCCATCGACCAGGCCCGGGCCGAGCGCCAGGCCGCCGACCTGGACCTGGCCGGCGCGCGCAGCGTGCTGGAGCGCCGCATCGCCGCCGCCCAGGCCGCCCTCGCCCAGAAAGCCGCCGAAGCCCGCCGCATCCAGGGCGAGGTCGTGCCCGCCAACGCCCGCACGGTCGACCTCGTCCGCGACGGCTTCAACCGGGGCGGCTTCTCCTATCTCGACGTGCTGGAGGCTCAAAAGGCCCTGATCGAGGCCAGGAGCCGGCGCCTGACCGTGCTGAAGGCCTTCCAGGTCGACCGCGCCCAACTCGACCGCCTGACCGGCGCCCACGCGCGCCTGATCCCCGCTTCGGAGTCCGCCCGATGACCCGCCGCTTCATGCGCGCTTCCGCGCCCCTGGCCCTGGCGATCGCCGGCGCCCTGACCCTCGCCGCCTGCGGAAACGCCCCGGCCAAGACCGACAACCACGCCGCCGAGGAGGCCGAGCAGCGCGGGCCCCACGGCGGCCGGATGCTCCGCGACGGCGACGTCTCGATCGAGATCACCATCTTCGAGGACGGGGTCGAGCCGGAGTTCCGCGTCTACGCCTACCGCAAGGACCGCCCGCTGGCGCCCGAGGGCGTCCAGCTGGCCGTCACCCTCACCCGCCTCGACGGCGAGGTGAACCGCTTTTCCTTCAAGCCCGAGGGCGACTACCTGCGCGGTCAGGGCGTGGTGACCGAGCCGCACTCGTTCGACGTCGCCGTGGCCGCCACGATCGCCGGCAAGACCAGCAACTGGCGCTACGACTCCTACGAGGGCCGCACCACCATCTCCGCCGAAGCCGCCAAGGCCGGCGGCGTGCGCACCGAGATCGCTGGTCCGGCCCCGATCGCGCAGCTGGTCGACATGGCCGGCCGGGTCGAGATCACGCCCGAAGGCAAGGGCGAGGTCCGCGCCTGGTATCCGGGCCGGATCATGAGCCTGTCGGGCCAGCTGGGCCAAACCGTCCGCAAGGGCCAGGTCCTGGCCCGCGTCGAGTCCAGCGAAAGCCTGCAGACCTACGCGATCCCCGCCCCGATCGGCGGGGTGATCATCGAGAAGAACCTCAATGTCGGCGACGTGGCGATGGAGCGCCCCATCTTCGTGATCGCCGACCCCACCAAGCTGCACGCCGAGTTCTTCGTCTATCCGCGCGACGCCGAGAAGGTGCGCGTCGGCCAGCCGGTCGAGGTGCGCAGCCTGTCGGGCGACACGCGGCTGACCGCGCAGGTCGAGGCGGTGCTGCCGACCGCCGATCTCGTCAGCCAGACCCTGCTGGCCCACGTGCACCTGCCCGGCGGCGCCGACAGCGCGTTTCGGCCCGGCATGGGCGTGGAAGGCTCGTTCCAGGTCGGCGCCCAGGCCGCGCCGCTGGCCGTGCGCACCAAGGCCATCCAGCGCTTCCGCGATTTCCAGGTCGTCTTCGTCAAGGTGAAGGACGCCTACGAGGTCCGGATGCTGCAGATCGGCCGCCAGACCCCCGAATGGACCGAGGTGCTCTCAGGCCTCAAGCCCGGCGCCGAATACGTCGTCGACGGCGCCTTCCTGATCCGCGCGGACATCGAGAAGTCCGGCGCGAGCCACGATCACTGAGGGAGGCGAAGATCATGCTCGAACGCATCGTCGCCGCCGCGATCCGGCTGCGCTGGGTCGTGCTGGCGCTCGTCGCCGTCGCGATCGCCGTCGGGGTCTGGAGCTTCCAGCGCCTGCCCATCGACGCCACGCCCGACATCACCAACGTCCAGGTGCAGATCAACACCGAGGCGCCCGGCTTCTCGCCGCTGGAGGCCGAGCAAAGGGTCACCTTCCCGGTTGAGACGGCCATCGCCGGCCTTCCGGGCCTGCAGTACACCCGCTCGATCTCGCGCTACGGCCTCTCCCAGGTCACCGTCGTCTTCAAGGACGGCACCGACATCTACTTCGCCCGCCAGCTGGTGGGTGAGCGCCTGCAGAGCGCCCGCGGCCAGCTGCCGCCGGGCCTGACGCCGGAACTGGGCCCGATCTCCACGGGCCTGGGCGAGATCTTCATGTACACCGTGGAGGCCAAGCCGGGCGCTCGCCGTCCCGACGGCAGGGCCTGGGGTCCGGAAGACCTGCGCACGCTGCAGGACTGGGTGATCCGGCCCCAGCTGCGCAACACGCCGGGGGTGACCGAGGTCAACACCATCGGCGGCTTCGAGCGGCAGTATCACGTCACGCCCCTGCCCGAACGGCTGTCGGCCTACGGCCTGACCATGGGCGACGTGGTCGCGGCGCTGGAGCGCAACAACGCCAATGTCGGGGCCGGCTACCTGGAACGCTACGGCGAGCAGGTGCTGGTGCGCGTGCCCGGCCAGGCCGCGGGGATCGCCGACCTGTCGGCGGTCATCGTCGCCAGCCGCAACGGCGCGCCGATCCGCGTGGCCGACGTCGCCGACGTGGGGCTGGGCCAGGAGCTGCGCACCGGCGCGGCCACTGAGAACGGCCAGGAGGTGGTGCTGGGCACCGTCTTCATGCTGGTCGGCGAGAACAGCCGCACCGTGGCCCGCGCCGCCGCCGCTCGCCTGGAGGAGGCCGCCAAGGCCCTGCCGCCGGGCGTCACGGCCAAGCCGATCTATGACCGCACCGACCTCGTCGACCGCGCCATCGCCACCGTCGAGAAGAACCTGCTGGAAGGCGCCCTGCTGGTCATCGTCGTGCTGTTCCTGCTGCTGGGCAACATCCGCGCGGCCCTGATCACGGCGGCGGTCATCCCGCTGTCGATGCTGCTGACCATCACCGGCATGGTGCAGGCCGGCGTCTCGGGCAACCTGATGAGCCTGGGCGCGCTGGACTTCGGCCTGATCGTCGACGGCGCGGTGATCATCGTCGAGAACTGCCTGCGACGCCTGGGCGAGGCCCAGCATCGTCAGGGCCGGCTGCTGACCCGCGAAGAGCGCTTCTCCCTCGTCGCCTCGGCCGCCGGCGAGGTGATCCGCCCCTCGCTGTTCGGGATCCTGATCATCACCCTGGTCTATGTGCCGATCTTCGCGCTGACCGGGGTGGAGGGGAAGATGTTCCACCCGATGGCCGTCACCGTGGTCATCGCCCTGACGGCGGCCCTGGTGCTGTCCCTGACCTTCGTTCCCGCCGCCGTAGCCATGTTCGTCACCGGCAAGGTCGAGGAGAAGGAAAGCCGCATCATGGCCGGCGCCCGCCGCCTCTACGAGCCGGCCCTGGAGACGGCCCTGCGCATGCGGGTCCCCTTCGTGGCCGGGGCCGCGGTGCTGGTGGTCGTGGCGGCCCTGGCCGCCTCGCGCATGGGCTCGGAGTTCGCGCCCAGCCTCGACGAGGGCGACATCGCCATGCACGCCATGCGCATTCCGGGCACCAGCCTTTCCCAGGCCGTGGCCATGCAGGCGGCGCTGGAGAAGCGGATCGCCCGCTTCCCCGAGGTCGAGCGGGTCGTGGCCAAGATCGGCACCGCCGAGGTCGCCACCGACCCGATGCCGCCCTCGGTGGCCGACACCTTCATCCTGCTGAAGGACCGCAAGGACTGGCCCGATCCCAGGAAGCCCCGCGCCAAGCTGGTGGCCGAACTGGAAGCGGCCGTCGCCGAGGTGCCCGGCAGCAACTACGAGTTCACCCAGCCGATCCAGATGCGGTTCAACGAACTGCTGTCGGGCGTGCGGGCCGACGTGGCCATCAAGGTCCACGGCGACGATCTCGAGCAATTGCTGGCGGTCGGCGAGAAGATCGGCGCGGTCGTCGAGGGCGTCTCGGGCGCCCAGGACGTCGGGGTCGAGCAGGTCACCGGCCTGCCCGTCCTGCAGATCACCCCTGATCGCGCGGCCCTGGCTCGCCTGGGCCTCAATGTCGACGACGTCCAGTCGGTGGTCGCCACCGCGATCGGCGGCACGGTCACCGGCCAGGTGTTCGAGGGCGACCGGCGGTTCGACGTCGTCGTGCGCCTGCCCGAAAGCGAGCGGGGCAAGGTCGACGACGTCGGCCGGCTGCGCATCCCGCTGCCGGGGTCCATAGACCAGCCGCGCGGCTTCGTGCCCCTGCAGGACGTCGCGCGGATCGAGACGGTGATCGGCCCCAACCAGATCAGCCGCGAGGACGGCAAGCGCCGCGTCGTGGTCACCGCCAACGTGCGCGGCCGCGACCTCGGCTCGTTCGTCGACGAGGTGCGCCGCAAGGTCGGCGCCGAGGTCGAGGTTCCGCCCGGCTACTGGATCACCTATGGCGGCACGTTCGAGCAGCTGATCTCGGCGGCCAGGCGGCTGCAGCTGGTGGTTCCGGCGGCCCTGCTGCTGATCTTCGGCCTGCTCTACGCCCTGTTCCGCTCGGGCAAGGACGCCGCCATCGTCTTCTCCGGCGTGCCCCTGGCGCTGACCGGAGGCGTGGCGGCCCTGCTGCTGCGCGGCCTGCCGATGTCGATCTCGGCAGGGGTGGGCTTCATCGCCCTGTCGGGCGTGGCGGTGCTGAACGGCGTGGTGATGCTGAGCTTCATCCGCTCGCTGCGGCAGGACGGCATGGACCTCGATCCGGCGATCCGTGAGGGCGCCCTGGCGCGCCTTCGCCCCGTCCTGATGACCGCCCTGGTGGCCAGCCTCGGCTTCGTGCCCATGGCCTTCAACGTCGGGGCCGGCGCCGAGGTCCAGCGTCCGCTGGCCACCGTGGTCATCGGCGGCATCGTCTCGTCCACCCTGCTGACCCTGTTGGTGCTGCCGGCGCTCTACCGGCTGGCCCACCAGGTCAGACTGCGGCCTTAAGCCGCTGTTCAGGCGCGATTAATCCTGAAAAGCCGATCGTGGGGTCGTACCCGCGCCGGATCCCGGTTCGTCTCGCAAGACACGAGCCGGGGTCCGGGGCCTTCAGCTTTCGGAACCCGCGCCATGCTTCGCCGCAAACCCAAGAAGACGCCCTTTCCCGTGGCGGACGGCGACACCGTCGAGCTCGTCCTCCGCTGCGGCCACCGCGCACGCGCCTCGGTGCTGTGCTCGCAAGGCGGCCTGATCGAACTGGCCTACCGCAAGGCCGACGATCGTTGCGGCCACGCCTATGTCGACGCCGCCACCCTGCAGCCCGGCGAGAACGCCCGCTGGGCCTTCACGGCGCGGCCTCCGGCCTAGTCGCTGGCGTCGCAGTTTCAATCTGTCATCCCGGCTGTAGCGAAGCGGAACGCCGGGATCTCCCACCGTTCTGAAGCTGCCGACGTGGAAGATCCCGGCTCTACGGATCGCTGACGCGCTCCTCCGGCCGGGAAGACACGTATCGAGTGATCAGCGTCGTCCGACCGCCGCCTTCGACGCCCAGACGATCACCGCCGTCGACAACAGCACCCCGCTCAGCAGCGCGCCGACCGCCAGTATGCCCGCCGGCGTGACGCGAACCTCCGCGCGATAGCGCAGCGGTCCGGCTTCGAACTCGGCGATGGCGGTTTCGGGCCCGTGGTCGGTGGCAAGATCGTAGGGCATGGCGGTCCGGCGGCTCTCGGCGGCAAGGCCTTGCGACCTTAACGCGATCGGCCGCCGGCGTCGCGCCCTTCCCTTTAGAACCGCCAGCTCAGGGCGGCGCCCCAGGTCCTTGTCCGGCCGGGGAAGCGCACGACCGTGTTGGCGTTGCTGCTGACCGCGGCCCAATAGTACTCATCGGTCAGGTTGCGTCCCCACAGCGACAGCTCCCAGCCCTTGTCGGGCGAAGAGATCCCGACGCTGGCGTTGAGCAGGCCGTAGCTGTCGATCACGAACAGCGGATTGCCCTCCAGGTCGGCGCTCGACTTGCTCTGCCAGCGACCGTTCAGCGCCGCCTGCAGCTTCAGGCCGCTCTGCAGGTCATGGTCGAACAGGGCCGTCAGGCCGCCCTGGAACTTCGGGCTGTATAAAAAGGGCCGTCCGTCGAAGTCCTGGGGCTGACCGGCGCCGTTGATGCCGGTGTAGCCCTGGACCTCGGTGTGCAGCCAGGTCGCCGAGGCGAGGAAGGTAAGAGACTTGGTCGCGCGCCAGGTGAGGTCGCCGTCCAGGCCGCGGGCCATGCCTTCGGGCACGTTGGCCAGCCGCGACAGCGCCGTGTAGATCGGGTCGGCGAACGACACGCTGAGCTGCTTGTCGGTGTAGTCGTAGTAGAACAGGCCCAGATTGGCCTGCACGCGCCGTTCGAACAGCGCCGCCTTCACGCCCACCTCGTAGGCGGTCAGCAGTTCCTGGCGCGCCGGAGCGTTCTGGGTCGAGATGTTGGCCGCGTTGATCGGCGTCGCCCCGGCCTTGGCCCCGCGCGAGATCGAGCCGTAGATCAGCACGTCGTCGCTTGCCCGCCAGTCCAGCGCTGCGCGCCAGGCGAAGTTGTCCTCGTCGAGGGTCGAGCGCACGAAGCCGAAGGCGGCCGTGGCCGGATCGAAGGTGTTGCACGCGCCCTGCGTGATCGGCGCCACCAGGCCGTAGACCCCGAAGAACAGCGCCCGGTTCACGACGTTGACGTTGGGCAGCATGTTGCCGTTGAAGTCGCGCGAGCAGCCCACATAGTCCTGCTTGTCCTGACTGTAGCGCAGGCCGACGGTCAGCTTCAGACTTTCGGTCAAGGCCCTGTCGGCGTTGGCGAAAAGGCTCCAGGTGTCGGTCTCGATATTGCCCACGTCCTCATAGGTGCGGAACGCCTGGCTCATCTGCAGCGCGGTGTATCCGCCGCTGTTGAACGGCGTCGCCAGCAGGGTCGAGCCGTAGAACCGGATCAGGCCGACATTGGCGTTCTGGCCCAGGATCGTGCGGTTCATGTCGAGGATCTCGTCGTGGGCGATATAGCCCCCGACCAGCCACGAGCCCTTTTCGGTGCGACCCTCCAGCCGAAGTTCCTCGGCCGTGGACTCGATGTCGCCGTGCGCCTTCTGCACCAGGATCTCGTAGGGCGCGCCGCTCCAGTCGAACACCGCGTCGCGCCGCAGCTTGTTGTAGCTGGTCAGCGAGATCAGGCTGACGTCGTCGGAAAGGTGCCAGGCCAGCCGCAGCTTGGCCGCGTCGAAGCGGTCGTCCTCCTCGGCAGGATCGCGGATGCCCAGGCCGGTGCCGACGTCCGCGCCGCGCACCGACAGCGGCGCCCAGTCGGCCTGGCTGCCCTTGGTGGGCTTGTTGGCGGCGATGTAGGCGGTGAGGCCCGCAGCGTTGAACGGGCTGGCCGCCGTCGCCGGCGTGAAGCCTATGGCCTGGGCCGCCACGGTGTCGGAGGTGTTGCGCCAGCCGGCGTAGGAGAAGTCGATGTCGACCTTGTCGCTGGGCTGGGCCGCCAGCGACAGCCGCCAGCCCTGCCGGTGGATCTCGCCCTGGCGTTCGCCCCGGCTGTTGCTGACCTGCCAGCCCTCGCCGCTGTGCTCGGCGCGGAAGGCCAGGCGCGCCTGCACCTTGTCGCCCAGCGGACCGCTGAAATAGCCCTCGATGTTGCGGGTCTCGTAGTTGCCGGCCTCGGCCGTCAGCCCGGCCTCGAACGCCTCGGTCGGCTTGTTGGTCACGAAGTCGACCAGGCCCGCCGTGGTGTTGCGGCCATAGAGCGTGCCTTGCGGCCCTTTCAGCACCTCGACCCGTTCCAGGTCGAACATCGGGCCGGTGTTCATGAACGGATAGGCGTAGGCGACCTCGTCGACATAGGTGCCCACGGTCGAGGTGGCCGACAGGTTGATGGTGTTGAAGCCGATGCCGCGCAGCGTATAGGTCGGCACGCCCTGATAGCTCTGGCTGACCGTGAAGCTGGGCGCGACCGTCGACAGGTCCTTGGGGTCGGTGACCCGCAGCTGCTGCAGGGCCTGGCCGCTGAAGGCCTGGATCGGCATGCCGATGTCGTTGGCCGCTTCCTCGCGCCGCTGGGCCGTGACCACGACCGTCTCGATGGCCAGGCTGTCCTTCTCCTCCTGCGCGGGCTTGGCGACCTGGGCCCAGGCGGGCGCCGCCATCGACAGCGCCAGGGCCGACGCTCCGAGCGTCAACGCGACACGCAACGGTCCTTGCATGCGAAACCTCCCTCCGGCCGCGCCTTCATTGGACGCTGGCTCTATCGGAGCGTGCGGGTGTCGCCGGGCTCTAACAAGCTATCGGAACTGATAGGGTGAGCATCCGGGGCCGTGCGTCCTTCGAGGCTCGGCTTCGCCTCGCACCTCAGGATGAGGGCCTCCTTGCACCGATTTCCTCATCCTGAGGCGCCCGCGCAGCGGGCCTCGAAGGACGCACCGCGCTTCACAGCCCCAGCACCAGCCTGGCGATGATGTCGCGCTGGATCTCGTTGGAGCCGCCATAGATCGAGGCGGCGCGATTGTTAAGATAGCGGGCCATGGTGGTGCGGCCATGCTCGGGGCCGATCAGCGCCGCGTTGGAGCCCGCCTCCCGCGCCGCCGGCTGGTGCACGGCCGCCCAGGCGCCAAGGTGGGCCACGGCCAGTTCGTCCTGCCGCTGCAGCGCCTCGGAGCCCTGCGCCTTGAGGATCGACGAGGCCGGTCCGGGGTTGGCGCCGCCGGCCAGGGCGCTCAGCACCCGCCGCTCGGTGACGTCGATGGCCAGGGCGGCGATCTGCGCTTCGGCCAGCCTGCGCCGCTGGTCGGGATCGTCGGCCGCGCCCGCCTCGCGCAGCCGGCAAAGGCCCGCCTCCAGCCCCGCCGCGTAGCCCCCGCCACGCTCGAACTCCAGCAGGTGCTTGGCCACCGTCCAGCCCTGGTTCTCCTCGCCCAGCCGGTCGGCCTTGGGCGTGCGGACCTCGTCGAAGAACACCTGGTTGACCTCGTGCTCGCCGGCCAGGGTGAGGATCGGGTCGACCCGGATCCCCGGCCGGTCCATCTCGACCAGCAGGAAGGTGATGCCGGCCTGCGGCTTGCCCTCGGTGCTGGTGCGCACCAGGCAGAACATGTGCGTGGCCCAGTGGGCGTGGGTGGTCCAGATCTTCGAGCCGCTCAGCACGTAGTCGTCGCCGTCGGAAGCGGCCTTCATCTTTAGCGACGCCAGGTCCGAGCCCGCCCCGGGCTCCGAGTAGCCCTGGCACCAGTAGTCCTCGCCCGACAGGATCCTCGGCAGATAGCGGGCCTTCTGCTGCGGCGTCCCGAACCGCATGATCGCCGGGGCCACCATCCGCAGGCCCATCGGCGCCAGGCCCGGCGCGCCGGCCCGCGCGCATTCGGCCTGGAAGACGTGGCGCTGGATCTCGCTCCAGCCCGGCCCGCCGTACTCGACCGGCCAGGTCGGCGCGACCCAGCCCTTGGCGTGCAGGATCCTCTGCCAGGCCAGGCTGTGGTCCTTGTCGCAGAAGACGCTGGTCATCCGCCTTCCCGCCTCGCGCAGGTCCGGCCTCAGTTCGGCGTCCAGGAACGCGCGCACCTCGTCGCGAAAGGCCAGGTCTTCGGGCGACAGCTCCAGGTCCACGCGCGCGCTCCATGCCAACGTCGGGGAAACTTGCGAAAGCCTGGGCCCGGTGCGCAAGCTATCGGAACCGATAGGGAAAGAGCGCCCGCATGACGGCGACGACGGGGGAGGATCACGAGCGCCTGGCGCGGGTCATGGACCTGGCGCTGGCCGTGCGCGACCTCGGCGCCGAGATCGGCCTGCCCTACGTGGCCGCCAGCGCCGACATCTCCAGCCCCGAACCCATGCTCGGCTCCGACGGCCTGCCGCTGGCCGAGACCACCTTCCAGTGGCTGGACGCCGGCCTGCGCTACTGGCGCGACCGCGCCTTCGCCCTGCGTGCGCCGTTCATCCTGGCCGCCCGCTACGCCGCCGAGCCGTTCTTCTATCACCAGGGCCGCTTCTGCAGCTGGCGGCCGCTGGCCAAGCTGGAGGCCATCCCGGTGGCCGAGGCGGCCCAGGACTTCGGCGTCGCCGCCGCCATCATCGCCCCGACCTACCTGACCGGCGGGGTGATCGGCGCCGTGGTCTGGGCCTCCGACAGCCCCCTGCCCGACCTGCCCGCCCTGTACGCCGCCCGCGCCGACCAGCTGCACGGCGCGGCCCTGCGCCTGGTGTCGGCCTATCGCGACGGACTGGCCGACGACGCGCCGCTGGTGCGCTTGACCAAGCGCGAGATCCAGTGCCTCAAATGGGCGGCGGCCGGAAAGACCGACGCCGACATCGGCCAGATCATCGGCATCTCCGGTCCCACGGTCCGTTTCCACGTCCAGAACGCCGCCCTGAAGCTGCGGGTGGCGGGCCGGGCCCAGGCGATCCACCGGGCCACGGGCCTGGGCTATCTCGGATCCGCCGCATTCTGAGGCGCCGGCGCCCTCGATAGCGCGCGGCAATGCTTTGTCACAAACACGATGCAGAGCCGCAAGGCGGCCTCGCCACCCTAACACCTGTCAGAAGCGCCCGCCGAACGAGGGATCGGCCCGCGCTTCACAGGAGAAGACCATGAGCAAGACCCGCAATCGCCTGCTGGCCCTGACCGCCCTGGGCGGTCTGGCCATCGGCGGCGCGGCCGTCGCCGAGACCGTGAAGCTGCCCGCCAGGCAGGTCGCCCTCGGCGCCGATCACTTCCAGGCCAAGACCCAGGTCATCGACGATCAACTCGACGTCGAGACCGTCGTCAGCACGCAGGCCGGTTTCCAGACCGGCAAGGGCCTGTTCCGCAACCCGTCGAACGACAACTACCTGCGCGCGGTCGTCGACAAGCGTACCGGCGCGACCCGCTACGAGGTCCGCCAGACCCTGATGTACCAGGGCTCGATGCGCGAGTACGACACGGTGGCCTACGAGACCTCGGCCTGGCCGGTCCAGACCCAGGCGATCAAGATCCGCGACAACGCCGGCCGCTGCTTCCTGTTCGAGGCGCCGGAGCTGTGCACGGAAGAAGTCGCCTTCTCGATCGGCGAGGACGAACTGCGCAAGGTCGCCGCCAAGCCGCAGGCCTGGGGCTTCAAGTTCAAGTCGCCCAAGGGCTACGAGCATCGCACCGCCATCACCCAGGCCGAGATCGTCGGCCTGCTGAAGAGCGTCGAGGCCTATCGCGCCACCCTTCCCGCGGTCCAGGCGCAAGCCGACACCGCCACCGGCGGCTGAGCCGTCGCGTCCCCGTATCCGGAGTAGTTTCCTGTCATGAAGTTCGCTGCTGTTCTCGGCGTGGCCGCTGGCCTCGTCGCTTTCCCCGCCATGGCCGGCCCGGCCGGCCACGGCCTGACCTTCACCGAAGAAGTCGCCAAGAAGAACCTTCACAAGCGCACGGTGAAGATCGCCGCCTCGGCCGCCTGCGCCGCCCCGGCCGCCGTCGAGCTGGCCAAGCGTGACGACGTCGCCACGGCCAAGGCCAAGGAAGGCGTGGTCCGCGTCGTGTTCCACTCGGYCGACGCCGCCGCCACCCAGGAAGGCGCCGTCCGCGCCGCCGTTTCCGACATCTGCCGCGCGGCCTAAGGGCCAGCAAGCACGGCATACAAGACGGCCGTCCCGACGGCCGGCCCTCGCGCGAGTCCTCTTCCCCCGAAGTGCGCGCGAGGGCGCACCTTTTTCAGAGAACGATGCAATCTGGCCTGGTATTGGCTTGAAGTCGGTGGAAAACAGCCGCTTTCTACCTTGCTCGCGGCCTCATCGTTCCTAGATAGCCCAGGCATATGGATAGCTCAGGTAACGGACTGAACGCTCTGCAGCGGGAGCTGGCCACGGCCCCCGTGGCCCCGACCGTGCTCATCGTCGAGGACGATCCGGCGCTGCGCACCCTGCTGATGCGCCTGCTGCGCGAGGAAGGCTTCCAGCCGCTGAGCGCCGCCCACGGCGGCGAGATGGCGCGCGTGCTGGAGACCAACACCGTCGACATCATCCTGCTCGACGTGATGATGCCGGGCAGCAACGGCTTCCAGCTGTGCCGCAGCCTGCGCAAGGAAAGCGACGTGCCGATCGTCATGCTCAGCGCGCGCGACGACGAGAGCGACCGCCTGATCGGCCTGGAGCTCGGCGCCGACGACTATATCGGCAAGCCCTTCAGCAAGAAGGAGCTGATCGCCCGCATCCGCGCCATCCTGCGCCGCACGCAAGGCGGGGCCCAGGCCAGCCAGCCCCGCGGCGCCCAGCAGATGGTGTTCGCCGGCTGGCAGCTGGATCCGGGCCGCCGCGAACTGCTGTCGCCCGACGGCGCCTTCGTTGATCTGTCGGGCGCCGAGTTCGACCTGCTCCTGGCCTTCCTGTCCTCGCCCCAGAGGGTGATCGGCCGCGAGCGCCTGCTGGAGATGTCGCGCGCCCGCATCTCCGACGCTTCGGACCGCAGCATCGACGTGCTGGTCAGCCGCCTGCGCCGCAAGCTGGCCGTCAGCGGCCAGGCCGAGTCCCTGCTGCGCACCGTGCGCGGCATCGGCTACATCTTCACCGCGCAGGTCGAGCGGCGATGAAGCCTCTGCGGCTGTGGCCGCAGCGTCTGGTCGGCCAGGTCACCCTGGTCCTGATGCTGGCCGTGGCTCTGGAATTCATCGGCAGCTCGATCCTGTTCGAGAACAGCCGCATCTACCCCAATCGCAACAACCAGGTTCAGCGCGCCGCCGAACAGCTGGTGACCGCCGAAGCCATCCTGGAGACCCGCCCCGAGCACGAGCGCATCGCGCGCGCCGCGGGTCTGTCCAGCCGCTCCAGCCAGCTGGAATGGACGCCCCTGCCCCACCTGGTTGACCGCGAGCGCTCGGCCGAGCGCAAGCTCAAGGACCAGTTCCGCGCCGCCGAGCCCAGCCTGGCCCGGCGCGACCTGCGGATGAACGCCGAGATCGACCGCACCCTGCCGCGCGACACCCACCTGAAGGTGGCGCTGAAGATGCGCGACGGCACGTGGCTGACGATGAAGACCAAGATCCGGGCCGCCCCCTGGGCGGTGCTGCTCAGCAGCGTCGGCTCGGCCTTCATCCTGGGCCTGGGCGTCATCACCGCCGCGGCCCTGGTGCTGCGCAATCTCAGCCGTCCCCTGCGGGCGCTGGCCGAGGCCGCCGACAAGGTGGGCCAGGGCGCGCGCGTGCGGGTGGCCGAGACCGGGGCCGGCGACCTCAAGCTCGTGGCCCAGGCCTTCAACGCCATGCAGGACCGCATCGCCGGCCTGCTCCAGGCCCGCACCGAGGCGCTGGCCGCTGTCGGCCACGACCTGCGCACGCCGCTGGCCCGCCTGCGCCTGCGCGCCGGCTTCGTCACCGACGACCACGCCCGCGACGCGCTGGAGGCCGACGTCGACGAGATGACCGGCATGCTCGACTCGCTGCTGGCCTATCTGGGCGGCCAGGAAGACCCCGAGCCGCCGCGCCGCACCGACATCGCCGCCATCGCCATGACCCTGGTGGACGACGCCACCGACTCCGAGCGCATCGCCACCTATGACGGCCCCGAGCACCTGCCCGTGCGCGCCCGCCCGCTGTCGCTCAAGCGCGCCATCAGCAACATCGTCGAGAACGCCCTGCACTACGGCGGCGAGGCGGCCCTGACGCTCAGCCGCGAAGGCCGGATGGTCGTGCTGGCGGTCGAGGACAAGGGGCCCGGCATCCCCGAGGCCGAACTGGCGCACGTGCTCGAACCCTTCCACCGCCTCGACAGCGCCCGCGCCCGCAACACCGGCGGCCTGGGCCTTGGCCTGACCATCGTCCAGCAGATCCTCAAGCGCGAGGACGGCGAACTCATCCTCCGCAACCGCCCCCAGGGCGGCCTGCGGGCTGAAATCCGGCTGCCTGCGCTGTAAAGCTGCGTAAGACCCTCTCCCGGAGGGGAGAGGGAGGGGCCCAGGCGATAGCCTGGGAGGGTGAGGG
>NZ_JBFTJR010000093.1:0-14567 GCF_056395525.1 Caulobacter sp. 10L414 | reverse complement strand
GCCCGCCGCCGGGCGGCGGAGGCGCGCCAGGGCCTTCCGGACCCGCCGGGGCGCCTGGGCCGCCCTCCGGCAGGAAGGCGGCGATGCGATGGTTCGACAGGGTGAAGCGCACCGTCTGGCCGACCGCGACGCCGCCCAGCATGCCGGGCTTGGCCATGGCGAACGGCATGGCCCCCGCCGGCCAGTTCAGCGCCTCGTTGGCCTGGTAGGCGATGGTCACCCGTTCGGTCGCGGGATCGATCGCCCGCACGACGCCGACGACCACCACCTTGTCGAGATCGGCCTGCTTGCCGCCCCCGGGGCCTCCGCCCGGACCGCCCGCGCCGCCGGGAGGCGGGCCGCCGCCGCCAGGGCCCCGACCGCCGCCGGGCGGCTGGGCGTGGGCCGTCACGGCCAGGAGGGCGAAGGCGAGGGCGGGAAGGATGATCTTGCGCATGACCGGATCGAGCGTGGCTGGGATCCGCCATGCCTAGCGGCGCAGTGCTGCGCGATGACTGCGCTCGATTTCGGTCCTGAAACGACGGGCGGTGTTTAAGCGTCGGCGGCCGGATCCAGGCTGCTCGCGCCCGGCTCGGCCTTGGGCCGGCCTCCCGCCCGCTTGAACAGGCCCCGCCAGCCGGTCGGCTCCAGCGCGGGGCTGGCCCAGATCTTGTCTTCCATCGCCAGCCGTTCGGCCGCGTCGTAGATCTTGCGCATGGTCGGCGTCTCGAACCGCAGCATGTTGATGCCGTCGAAGTCGCCGGGGATCGAGGCCACGCTGAGCGGCAGGTTGTGGCGCGTGCAGAAGCCCTCGGCCAGGCTCAGGGCCTGGCGATAGGAAAAGCGCAGCATGGTCTCGAAGCTGCGGCCCATGATCGAGGCCACGCCCGGCGGGGTCGAGCGCGGCGAGGGGTCCAGCACCGTGTTGACGATGACATAGACCCGTCCGCGGCGCAGGCGCTGGCCCAGATTGCGCCAGTGCAGCAGGGCGTCGGGCATCAGGAACAGCGGCGCGGCCACGCCGCCGTCGACGTGCATCTCCTGGCGCCGCTCGCCGTCGGCGACGACGTCGATCATCTTGGGCGGGAACAGGCCCGGCACCGTGGCCGAGGCCACCAGCACCTCGCGGAACAGCTTCACCGCCTGGGGGCCGCCCCGGCTGGCGATCGCGCCCATGTCCCAGATCGAGGCCCGCTGGTTGTCGAGATTGGTGGTGGCGATCAGCAGCCGTCGGCCCTTGGCGTGCTCGGCCGCCACGGCGTCGATCATCGTCTCGTCGACGAAGGGCTCGACCAGGGCGTCCAGGCTTTCGCCCTTGAAGATGCTGGGGCCCAGCGCGGGCGCCAGGCGGCGCAGGCTGAGCAGTTCGGCGGCGTGACCGCCCAGATAGGCCTCGGTCAGGCGGTCGTCCCAGGCCGGGCCGAGGAAGGCCAGGGGGGCGATCAGCGCGCCGGTCGAGACGCCGGTGACGATGGCGAAGTCGGGCCGCCGGCCGGCCTTGGTCAGGCCCGTCAGCACGCCGGCGCCATAGGCTCCGCCCGCTGCGCCGCCCGACAGGGCCAGGATGTTGAATTCGTCGAGGCCGATCAGCGAGCGCACCGGCGCCAGCCGGTCGGCCGCGGCCTTCAGCGCGTCCTCGGCCTGCTCGATCGACAGGCGCACGCCGGGGAAGTCGACCGCCTCGACGTCGTGGGCGTCGGCCGGCGGCGCGGGCAGGCGCTTGCCGCGCAGGGGATCGGGGCCCTTCCAGTCGCGGAAGAAGCCCTGGATCGTGATCTTGTTGTCGCCCCCGCGGTCCCCTCCGCGCTCCATGGCCTAGGCCCGGGCGCCGGCCAGGACGACCCCGACCAGCACGGCCGCGTAGTGCAGGCCGGCCCCGCCGATCACGTGGCCGTGCCAGATGGCGCGGCGGAACTTCAGCCGGCGCATCAGGTAGAAGACGGTGCCGGTGGAGTAGACGAGGCCACCGATGGCCAGCAGCAGCAGCGCCACCCACGACAGGCCCTCGATCATCGGCTTGATGGCGACCAGCACCAGCCAGCCCATGGCCATGTAGAGGCCGACCCAGAAACGCTTGTCCAGGCCCGGCAGGAACAGCTTGGCCGCCACGCCCAGGGCCGCGACGCTCCACACCGCCGTGGTCATGCCGATCGCCCACCAGCCCTCGAGGTTCTGGGTAGTGAAGGGGGTGTAGGAGGCGGCGATCATGATGAAGATGCCGGCGTGGTCGAAGCGGCGCAGCAGCGGCTGCCAGCGGGCCTTGGAGAAGTTGTAGGCGGTCGACAGCGACAGCATGGTCACCAGGCCGATGGTGTAGACCCCGATGGCGGCCATCTGGCCCAGCGAGCCCAGGCCGAAGGCCAGGCCCAGCAGGATGCCGCCGCCCAGCAGGGCGCAGGCCAGGCCGGCCAGGTGCACGATCAGGTCGGCCAGCTTGGCGCCCGTCGTCGGGTAGTGCTTGGTGAAGTCTGAGATCGTCATGGCCCGCCCAGCCTACTCAAAATCGGTGACGTATAAACGTCGATCATCATGGCGCCGAAAGGGCGGCGCGCAAGCGTGACCAATCGTCATGCCAGTCCGAAGAAGCCGTCCCAGGCCAGCTTGGTTCCGACGAGGATCAGAAGCACGTAGATCACCTTGTAGAAGCCCTCGGCCGGCACCTTGCGCACCAGCAGCACGCCGGCCCAGGTCGAGGCGATCGCCACCGGCAGCAGCACGGCCACCGTGGCCAGCACCTGCGGCGTGAACTGGCCCAGGGCGATGTAGGCCGGCAGCTTCATCCAGTTGACCACGGCGAAGAAGATGGCGCTGGTGCCGACGAACACGTCGCGCGGCAGGCGGCGGGGCAGCACGTAGATCTGGAAGGGCGGGCCGCCGGCGTGGGCGATCTGGCTGGTGAAGCCCGAGGCCATGCCGCACAGCACGCCCAGCCACGGGCGGGCCGGGCCGGTCTCGATGGCGGCGGCGGCCTTGACCGCCCGCTCGGCCCACAGCCGCTGGGCGGCGAACAGGATGGAGACGAGGCCCACCGCCAGCTCCACCGCCGCCGACGAGACCAGCGCCGCCAGCGCCCAGCCCAGGAAGATGCCGAAGGCCGCCGGCGGGGTCATCAGGATCAGCAAGCCCTTGTCCCAGGTCTTGCGATAGGCCCAGACCCCGACGACGTCCTGCACGATCAAGAGCGGCAGCAGGATCGCGGCGGCCTTCACTGGTCCGACCGCCAGGGCCATCAAGGGCGTGGCCACGACTCCGATCCCCGCGAACCCGCCCTTGGCCAGGCCCACCAGGATCACGGCGGGAATGGCGACGGCGTAGAAGAAGGGGTCGGTGAGCATGGCGGGGTGTTAGCAGGGGAGGGGCGGGCGGACCATGGGGCGCCGCCCGGCCATGCGCCGGGCGCCTTCTTGAGCACGCGAGAAGCGTGTCATCCCGGTCGAAGGACCGCGTCAGCGGTCCGTGGAGCCGGGATCTCCCACGTTTCAGATGTGGCCAGCGTGGGAGGTCCCGGCGCTCCGCTTCGCTACGGCCGGGATGACAACGGAAGTATGATGGGTGAAGCGCTCACACCAGCGGCGGGTTCACCTGCCTGAAGCCGCCTTCGCGCCAGTAGGGGTAGTAGGGATAGGCCGGGGTGACCGCGCTGGCGGCGTCCAGGGCGGCGACTTGCTCAGGGGTAAGGCTCCAGCCGACGGCGCCCAGGTTCTGGCGCAGCTGCTCCTCGGTGCGGGCGCCGATGATCACGCTGGAGACCGTGGGGCGGGCCAGCAGCCAGTTGATGGAGATCTGCGGCACGGTCTTGCCGGTCTCGGCGGCGATGGCGTCCAGGGCGTCGACGATGCGGTAGAGGCGCTCGTCGTCGACCGGCGGGCCGGCGTCGGCGGTCTGGTGCAGGCGGCTGGTTTCCGGCAGCGGCTGGCCGCGGCGGATCTTGCCCGTCAGGCGGCCCCAGCCCAGCGGGCTCCAGACCATGGCCCCGACGCCCTGGTCGGCGGCCAGCGGCATCAGCTCCCACTCATAGTCGCGCCCGGCCAGCGAGTAGTAGGCCTGGTGGGCGACGTAGCGCGGCCAGCCGTGGCGGTCGGCGACGGCCAGCGACTTCATCAGCTCCCAGCCGGCGAAGTTGGAGGCGCCGACATAGAGCACCTTGCCGGCGCGCACGAGGTCGTCGAGGGCGGCCAGGGTCTCCTCGACCGGCGTGGTCCCGTCGAAGGCGTGCAGCTGCAGCAGGTCGATGCGGTCGGTCTTCAGCCGCTTCAGCGCCGCCTCGACCCCGCGCACCAGCCGCAGGCGCGAGGCGCCGGCGTCCAGCGGGCCCTCGCCCATCGGCAGGCCCAGCTTGGTGGAGATCAGCGCCTCGTCGCGACGACCGACCAGGGCTTCGCCGAGGATCTCCTCCGACGCGCCGTTCGAGTAGACGTCGGCGGTGTCGAACAGGGTGACGCCGGCCTCCAGGCAGATGTCGATCAGGCGGCGGGCTTCCTCGACCCGGGTGTCGCCCCAGGCGCTGAACAGCGGACCCTGGCCGCCGAACGTGCCGGCGCCGAAGCTCAATGCGGGACCCTTGAGGCCGGACCGGCCGAGGCTGCGGTATTCCATGGCGTGTCTCCTGAAGGGGAGGGGCGGAGGGCTTGGTCGCTTCGCAGGATGGGCCGGGCCGCCCCCGGGCATCTTGCCGCTTTGGATCGACCGGGAGGGGGAGCCGTGGCGCCCCCTTCCGGTGTTGGTCAGGCCGTCGCCAGCCGGGTCTTGCGCTCGAGGCCCAGGCTGATCCCGGCCAGGACCAGCGCCGCCAGGGGCACCAGGGCCGCGATCGGGGCGATGGCCGAAAGGCCTAGGCCGTGGGCGATCACCGCGCCGCCCAGGGCCGCGCCGATGGCGTTGCCGAGGTTGAAGGCGGCGATGTTCAGGCTGGAGGCCAGGCCCTGGCCCGCGCCGCCGGCCTGGCTCAGCACCCGCATCTGCAGCGGCGCGACGGTGGCGAAGGCCGCCGCGCCCAGCAGGAAGGCGGCCAGGACCGCGCCGACCTTGTCGTGGAAGGCCCAGCCGGCGGCCAGCATGACCACGGTCAGGATGGCGATGCTGCCGGCCAGCGCCGTGTTCAGGGCCTTGTCGGCCCAGCGTCCGCCCACCAGGTTGCCGGCCACCAGGCCCGCGCCGAACACCAGCAGGATCGGCGAGACGGCGGCCTTCGAGAAGCCGGCCAGCTCGGTCAGGATCGGTTGGATGTAGGTGAAGACGGCGAACACCCCGCCAAAGCCCAGCACGGTCATGGCCAGGCCCAGCTGCACCTGCGGACGGGCCAGCACGGCGAACTCCTCCTTCAGGGCGGCGGGCGCGGCGGCCTTCTCGCCCTTGGGCACCAGGAGGGCCAGCACGACCAAGGCGACGGCGCCGATCGCGGTCACGGCCCAGAAGGTCGAGCGCCAGCCGAAGGCCAGGCCCAGCCAGGCGCCGAACGGCACGCCCAGCAGGGTGGCCAGCGTCAGGCCGGTGAACATGATGGCGATCGCCGAGGCCTTGCGCTCGGGCGCGACGAGCGAGACGGCGACCAGGGAGCCGACGCCGAAGAAGGTGCCGTGGGCCAGGGCGGTGATGATCCGCGCGCCCATCAGTATGGCGAAGTTGGGGGCCAGGGCGGCGACCAGGTTGCCCAGGGTGAAGATGGCCATCAGGGCCAGCAGGGTGGTCTTGGGCGGCAGGCGGCGCGTGGCCAGGGTCAGGATCGGCGCGCCGACGAAGACGCCCAGCGCGTAGCCGGTCATCAGCCAGCCGGCCGTGGGGATCGAGACGCCGAGATCGGCGGAGACCTGCATCAGCAGGCCCATGATGACGAATTCGGTGACGCCGATCCCGAAGGCGCCGACGGTCAGGGCGTAGAGGGCGAGAGGCATGGCTGCCGGCTCCGATGATTGTTCGAGCCGTCAGATAGCGCTGGTGTCTTCGATGAATTAGATTGCTGGCAAGACTATCACTTGTGACGTGAAGGCACGATGGCGCGGCAGGAAATCAATCGCACGGCCGAGATGGAGGTCTTCGCCCGCGTCGTCGAGCAGGGCGGCTTCTCGGCTGCGGCCCGCTCGCTTCGCATGACCCCGTCGGCGGTCAGCAAGCTGGTGGCCCGGCTGGAGGCGCGGCTTGGCGCGCGGCTGGTCAACCGCTCGACCCGCAAGCTGATCCTGACTGCCGAGGGCCAGACCTTCCACGAGCGTTCGCTGCGCGTGCTGGCCGACCTGGACGAGGCCGAGCGCGCCGTGGCCGCCAGCGCCGCCCCGCGCGGCCGGGTCCGGGTCAACGCCAGCGTGCCGTTCGGCCAGCACTACCTGCTGCCGCTGGCGCCCCGGTTCCTGGCCGAGCATCCGGAGATCCAGCTCGACATCACCGTCACCGACCAGGTGATCGACCTGATGGACGAACGGGCCGACGTTGCGATCCGGGTGGGGCCGATGCGGGCCTCGCAGCTGATGGCCCGCAAGATCGCGCAGAGCCGCATGGTGCTGGTCGCCTCGCCCGGCTATCTGGCGCGGACCGGCGCGCCGGAGCACCCCGACGACCTGCCGCGCCACGAGCTGGTCACCTTCAACTTCGCCCGCCACTGCGACTCCTGGCCGTTCCTGATCGAGGGCGAGGGCGTCTTCCGCCCGGTTCACGGCCGGGCCGAGGTGGGCGATGGCGAGAGCGCCCGCGCCCTGGCCCTGGCCGGACAGGGGATCGCCCGGCTGTCGGTGATCCATGTCGGCCCCGACATCGCCGCCGGCCGGCTGGCTCCGGTGCTGGAGGCCTTCAATCCCGGCGACATCGAGCAGATCCACGCCGTCTATGTCGGCCACGGCGGCCAGCTGCCCGCGCGGGTGCGGGTGTTTATCGACTGGTTGGCGGCAGCGATGAGCGTGGGGCGCAGCGAACCGGCGGCGCTGGCGCAGTTCGGAAGCTAGGCAGGGGACTGGCGGGAGGCCGCCGTCAACGCTAGGGTCACAGCATGAAGGCGCCGACGAAGATCCCTGCTCCAGCGCATGCCGCGGCCACCCCCGAGATCGTCCAGGCCCTGCGTGATCTGGTGGGCGCGGGCGTGGCGCCGACCAAGCGGCAGATTTTCGCGCTCCAGGCTCTGATCGGGGATGCGGACGAGGGGACGGTTGGGGACCTGCTGTTCGATCTGTACAACGACCTCGCCTACGATCCCGTGGCGGCGCCAGACGGGGCGCTGGGCGAGATCACCCGGGCCCTGCAGGTGATCGAGGCGGCTTCGGACGTCTAGGCGCCGGTCAATCGGCGGGAACGGCCTCGACGGCGTCGGGGTGGAAGCGCAGTTCAGCTTGGGTCCAGCAGTCGCTCCATTCGGTGCCGACCACCGCGCCGCAGAGGCAGGCCCGGTTCGGACCGTCAGAACCGTCGGAGCCGCAGCAACCATTGTCGACGCCCGTAGAGCGCAGCGCCTCGGGCGGAACGTCGTCGGGGTGGGTGGCTATGGCCCCGGCGGGAGAGAAGACGTGGACGCCGACGATCTGGCCGTCGGGGCCGTGGATCGAACTGGCGGACTCGTTGCTCAAACGAACCGCTAGACCGGCCGGCACGCTCGGCTCGCGGTCCTGGCCGACGACGTGGTTGGTCTCATCGGTCCAGCACAGAGGGGCGGTCAGGGGGCGGCGGCAGGCGCGGCAGACAAGTTGGATCGGCATGGGCGAGCTTCGCTTGAGGGGCGCGCATAACATGGCCGGCCAAGTTGGCCGTCAATGGTCGCCTACCCGGCCGCCTTGCCGTAGGCGCTGAGGGCGGCGGCCATCTGGGGCGCGGCTTCGACCACCGGCGCGGCGGGCGCCTGCGGCGCGGCGGCGCCGGCCAGGCGGGCCTGGGCCTCGGGCGACAGGGTGACGGTGTCGCGCGGGGCCGACGCGGCCGGCTGGGCGGCGTCGAGATCCGACTGCAGGCGGGCGCGGTAGTCGCCGACGGTGGCCGGTCCCCGTGCGCCGGGAACGCCGACCTGCAGCGAGGCGACGATGGTCTGGTCGGTTTGCGAAAGCCCGTCGAAGGCCTTCAGCGCCTGGGCCTGCGGCGCCGGCGGTGCGGCGTCCGATCCCGCCCAGGCGGCCTTGGTGAAGGTGTTGAGCGCCGACTGCACCGTCTTGGCGAACGGCGAGTCGTTGAGGGCGGGGGCGAGGCTGGCGCGCTCGGCGTGGCCGGCCCCGGCCCAGCGACTGGACAGGGCGTGATAGGCCGACAGCTTCTGGTCCAGCCCGACCGCGCCGGCGGTGTCGTTCAGCGCCGTCGCCGCGCCGGCCGCGCCGCCGGGATAGGCGACGGCCGACCCGCTGGCTGCGGCTTCTGTGGCGTAGGGCTGGGCTATCTTCATCTCGCCGCCAGCCTTCGCGCTCGCGCCATGAAGAGGGTGTGAATGCTGACGTCCAGGCTGCGTGGCATGCTGTCGCAGCCGGGGCGCAAGGCCCCGGCCGCGCATCGGACCCTTAGGCCCCGACCAGCACCTCGGCCACCTGCACGGCGTTCAGCGCCGCGCCCTTGCGCAGGTTGTCGCCGAYGACGAAGAGGGCTAGGCCGTGCTCGACCGTCGGGTCGGGGCGCACGCGGCCGACGAACACCGGATCCTGGCCGGTGGCGGCCAAGGGGTTCGGCACATCGTCGATCACCACGCCGGGCGCCTTGGCCAGCAGGGCCAGGGCTTCGTCCACCGAGATCGGGCGATCGAACTCGGCGTTGATCGAGAGGGCGTGGCCCGAGAACACCGGCACGCGCACGCAGGTGCCGCTGACCGGCAGGTTCGGCAGGCCCAGGATCTTGCGGCTTTCGTCGCGCAGCTTCAGCTCTTCCTCGGTGTAGCCGTCCTCGCCCAGCACGTAGTTCAGCGGCACGACGTTATAGGCCAGCGGCACGGCCCACTTCTTCGGTTCCGGCAGCGGGGCGGCCTCGGGGCTCATGGCCAGGCCGTCGAGATCGCCTTCAGCGCCCGCGCGCAGCTGCTCGGACAGCACCTGGATGCCCTCGACCCCGCCGCCCGAGGCGGCCTGGTAGGTGCTGACCGTCAGGCGCTTGAGCCCGGCGTGGTCGTGCAGGGGCTTGAGCACCGGCATGGCGGCCATGGTGGTGCAGTTGGGGTTGGCGACGATGCCCTTGGGATTGTCGTCCAGGGCCTCGGGGTTCACTTCGGCCACCACCAGCGGAACCTCCGGGTCGCTGCGCCAGGCCGACGAGTTGTCGATGACGATCGCGCCGGCCGCCGCGGCCTTGGGGGCCAGCTCGCGCGACGTGCCGCCGCCGGCCGAGAAGAACACGATGTCGAGACCGGMGAAGTCGGCGCTGGCGGCGTCCTCGACGACCACCGAACCGTCCTTCCAGGCCAGGGTCTGGCCGGCCGAGCGGGCCGAGGCGAAGACCCGCAAGGCCGACAGCGGAAAGTCCCGCTCGGCCAGCAGCCTCAGCATCATGCCGCCGACCAGGCCGGTGGCGCCGACGACGCCGACGGCGGGCGGGTTCGAACGGGAAAACTTGCGGCTCATGGGTAGCGTCTCCTGGTGATGTGGAGCGCGGGGAGCCTTGAGGTCTCGTGGATTGAGAGCCGCCCCGCGCAGTGCGGGGCTGGTCTGAGGATGCCGCTTAGATCGCGCGCATGCCCGCCGCCCCGCCGAAGCGGGTCGTTTTGCGGGTAATAATTTTGGTCGCGGCCAATTGCATCGAGCGGGGCTAATAGCGGTGAAGCGGGGCGGCGTAAAGCGGGCTGCCGTCTTCGGGCGGCTCTCATCAGGAACCTCCCCCAGAGGGGGAGGTTCGCTCAGCCGCTGGCCCCCTTGCTTTCCCAGCCGTCGACGAACGGGAAGCGCTTTTCCCAGAACCCGGCCAGGCGCGGGTCGGCGTCCACGCGGCGCACCACGTCGGCCATCTTCGGCGCGCGCTCGTAGAACCGCACGCGGCGCGAGCCCCAGCGGCTGACCACGGCCACATAGAGGTCGAGCACGGTCAGTTCGTCGCCCAGGATGTAGGCGCGGGGCTCGACCTGGGCGTCCATCATCGCCCAGCAGTCGGCGATGCGGTCGGCGGTGGCGGCCTTGACCCTGCCTTGCGCTTCCGGATCGGGACCGGCCAGGCGCGAGGGATCGTCGCGCACCCAGAACAGCGAATAGATCGAGGCCGGGATGAAGGTCATCCAGCGCAGGAACTGGCCCCGGCGCGGATCGCCGATGGCCGGGGCCAGCCCGGCTTCGGGGTGGTTGTCGGCCAGCCAGATCAGGATCGCCGCGCTCTCGGTGATCGTCTCGCCTTGGGGCGTGACAAGCGCCGGGATCTGCTTCATCGGATTGACGGGGGCGACCTTGGCCTGCTGCGCCTGGCCCTCCCAGGTGGGCGCCTCGACCACCTTGTAGGGCTGCCCCAATAGGGTCAAAGTCGCTTCGACAGGGACCGAGCCGGAGCCGAGCGCGCCATAGACGGTGTAATCGCTGTTCATCTTTGGTTACCCATTCTGCCCACAACATGTTGTGCCATGGGTCAATTTGACCACTAGATGGGGCGTGTCGCCCTAGGCTACGAAGAGACTACCCGCCCGACCGATTCGTGTCCGACCGCTCTGGAGACCGCCCATGTCCGCCCCGTTGATCACCACGCCCGGCCTCATGATCCCCTCCGGCGGTTACAAGCCCTTCCGCTATCCGTGGGCCTATGACTTCTGGAAGAAGCAGCAGCAGGTCCACTGGATGCCCGAAGAGGTGCCGCTGGGCGAGGACCTCAAGGACTGGGCCGTCAAGCTGAACGACAAGGAGCGCAATCTGCTGACGCAGATCTTCCGCTTCTTCACCCAGTCCGACGTCGAGGTGCAGGACAACTACATGGAGCGCTACGGTCGGGTGTTCAAACCGACCGAAGTGAAGATGATGCTGGCCTCGTTCGCGAACATGGAGACGATCCATATCGCGGCCTACGCCCTCCTCCTCGAGACCATCGGCATGCCCGAGACCGAGTTCTCGGCGTTCATGGAATACGAGGCCATGAAGGCCAAGCACGACTACATGCAGACCTTCGGCGTCGACAGCCACGCCGACATCTGCCGCACGCTGGCCATGTTCGGCGGCTTCACCGAAGGCCTGCAGTTGTTCGCCAGCTTCGCGATGCTGATGAACTTCCCGCGCTTCAACAAGATGAAGGGCATGGGCCAGATCGTCTCGTGGTCGATCCGCGACGAGAGCCTGCACTGCGACGGCATCATCAAGCTGTACCACGCCTTCAACAAGGAGACGGGCGCGGTGACCAAGGCCGTGGCCGACGACATCGTCGACTGCTGCAAGACCGTGGTCGGCATGGAGGATAACTTCATCGACCTGGCCTTCGAGGCCGGCGACATCCAGGGCATGACCCCGGACGACATCAAGAAGTACATCCGCTTCGTCGCCGACTGGCGCCTGCGCCAACTGGACCTGCCGGAAGTCTACGGCGTGCGGGAAAACCCGCTGCCGTGGCTGCAGGCCCTGCTGTCGGGCGTCGAGCACGCCAACTTCTTCGAGGCGCGCGCCACCGAATATTCGAAGGCCGCGACCAAGGGCCAGTGGCACGGCGCCGAGGGCGTGTGGTCCAGCTTCGAGGCCATGCTGCAAAAGCGCACCGACGTTCCGGCCGAGCACTGAGCCTCGCCAAATCGTCGTGACGACACGAACGCCGCCGGGTAAGTCCCGGCGGCGTTTTTCGTTTGGGGGAAGCATTCCATGCGCATCGCGGTGATCGGTCCCGGCGCGGTCGGCGGAACCCTGGCGGCCTGGCTCTCGCAGGCCCACGAGGTGACGCTGTGCGCCCGCACCGCCTTCGACCGGCTGCAGGTCGAGACGCCCGAGGGGCCGCTCGTCGCCGACCCGACCGTGCTGACCGACCCGGCCGCCGCCGCGCCCGTCGACTGGGTGCTGGTCACGACCAAGACCTATGACGCCGCCGGCGCCGCGGCCTGGCTGGCGGGGCTGGTCGGGCCGCAAACCCGCGTGGCCGTGCTGCAGAACGGCGTCGAGCACGTCGAGCGCTTCACGCCCTGGCTGCCGGCCGACCGCATCACGCCCGCGGTGGTCGACATCCCGGCCGAGCGCACGGCGCCGGGCGTCATCCGCCAGCGGCGGATGGGCTGGATTAAGGTTCCGGCCGGGCAGGCGGGGCGGGCGTTCGTCGACCTCTTCGCCCATACGCCGATCGACGTGGCGACCACCGACGGCTTCGCCACCGTCGCCTGGAGCAAGCTGGCCCTCAACTGCGCCGGGGCGGTCAACGCCCTGACCCTGAAGCCCTCCGGCATCGCCCACCGCGACGACATCGCCGCGATCATGCGTGACTTGGTGGCCGAATGCGTCGCCGTCGGCCGGGCGCAGGGGGCGGACCTTGCGGACGACCTGCCGCAGCAGGTGGTGGCCGGCTATCGCGCCGGGCCCGCCGACGGGATCAACTCGCTGCACGCCGACCGCCTGGCCGGGCGGCCGATGGAGATCGACGCCCGCAACGGCGTCATCGTCCGCCAGGGCGCCGCCCACGGGATCGCCACGCCGGTCAACGCCATGGTCGTGGCGCTGCTGGAGGCGGCGGGGGCGTAGCGAACAAGCCTTGCCGTTCGGCCGGGTTCGCGGTGGGATGGCGGCATGAGGATCCTCGCCGCCGTCGTCGTCGCCATACTGGCCTTGCAACCCCTGGCCCAGGTGTCGGCCTGCACGCAGGTCCTTAGATCGTCGGCCCTGCCGCTCGATCGGGCTTGGCCGGCGTTCTTCGGCGAGTGGTTCGCGCGGGCGGATGGCGTCTATCTCGTTACCGTCGACGCGGCCGGGCCGCTGGAGGGCGGTTCCGAGCCGATGCCCTGCGACTACGACCGTCCGCCGCCGCCGCCGATCGAAGGCGTACGGGGGAAGGCCAAGAGAGCCGAGGCGATGGAGCTGCTGCGTCGTTACGATGCGGCGCGCGGGGCCTGCTCGCCAGGGAAAGTGCGGGTCCATGTCGTCGAGGCCCTCAAGGGCGCACTACGCGAGGACTGGGTCGAGGAGGTCGCTTTCATCCAGGTGATGGATGGTCCGCCGCCCGAACCGATCGTGCAGGATGCGAGCGAGCCCATCTATGCCGCAGGGGTCGGCCCTTTTCCGGTCTCGTCATGCATGCGGGGGTGGTTCGCTCGCCGAATGAGCTTGCAGTCGACCTATGTGGTTTTGACGACCGACCACGGCGAGCATCCAGGGCGCATCACCCACGTCTTCCTGGCCGATGAGCGCACGCCCTTCCTGGCCGAGGCGCGCCGGCTGGCGCGCCCCGCGCCCTGACCGTCAGTTCTTCAGGAAACCGCCCAGCAGGTCGCCGACCGCGCCGCCCAGGCCCTCGTCGGGCAGCTTGCCGCCGGGGGTGAGCTTGTCGACCAGGCCCGGCAGGATCTCCGACAGCTTGGCCGCCGCGGTCTGCGGGTCGACGCCCAGCTTCTCGGCGAACTGGCCGACGACGCCCGAGCCGAGCACGGCCTGGATCTGTTCGGGCGAGACGGGCAGGTTCTGGCCGCTCGACACCCACGACTGGGCGACTTCGGAAAGGCCGCCCTTCTGGAAGGCGTCGACGAGGCCCCCGACCCCGCCGGTGACGCCCAGGCTCTTCACCGTTTCGGCGATGTCGCCCTGGCCGCCCAGCGCGCCCATCAGATTGTCCAGCAGGCTCATGTCTCGCTCCGCTCGATCGTCGCTGGCCCGCCGTGGGCCCGCCCGACGTGGGAGCGATTAAGACCCGATCCAGCGCGCTTGGCGAGCGGGCATAAGGAAAAGGCGCGGACCTTTCGATCCGCGCCCTTCACGTGTTCGGCCTGGCGCCGGATGCGTCCTACGGACGGTCCTTGCGCGGGATGGCCGCCACTTCTTCCGGCGTCAGCTTGGTGATGGCCTTGGCGCGGATCGGCATGGCGAAGCCCGTGCCGTCGGCGACGCGCAGGTCCAGGTCCAGCGGCCGGCAGACGGTGTCGATGCCGCGCACGTTCGAGACGAGGTAGCTGCCGGGCGCGGTCAGCGAGTTGGTGCCCCACGACAGGTCCACGCGATAGACGTCGCGGTTGCGGACCTTCATGTAGAGCGTGTTCTTGTCGGGGGCGCTCCAGCCTTGCCAGTCCGACAGCTGGAAGCACTGGCGGGGCGCCTTCTCGGCGGCGGCCGCGCCTTCGGTCGCCAGGGCCGGGCCCGCGAGAAGCGCGCCGGCCAGACCGGCCAGGGCGATGGTTTTCAACTTGACCATTGCGTTCATCCTCACAGTCCCTCGCGCGAAAGATTGGGCCTGGAAGCCTCGCAGTCAATGGTCAAGCCGCCCCTTTTTTACCACCTGAAGGGGCGTTTTAGGTCGTTCCGTTCGAGGCGGCGGCAAAAGAAAAGGGCGGGACCGCGAGGCCCCGCCCTTGTTCGTTCCGGTAAGGAAGGTGAGCGTCAGGCCTTGGCGGCCTCGCCCTCCGGCATGTCCTCCAGCTCGCCCTCCCACTTGGCGACGACGGCGGCGGCCACCGAGTTGCCGACGACGTTGGTGGCGCTGCGGCCCATGTCGAGCAGGTGGTCGACGCCGAGCACCAGGGCGATCCAGGCCTCGGGCAGGCCGAAGTAGGTGAGGGTGGC
>NZ_JBFTJR010000092.1:0-15043 GCF_056395525.1 Caulobacter sp. 10L414 | reverse complement strand
CCAATAGATCCTCCCCCTCTGGGGGAGGTGGCCCGAAGGGCCGGAGGGGGCCGGCCGTCAGGCCGGGATCACCCCCAGGTTCACGCTCACCGCCTTGGTCTTCAGGTAGGAGTCGATCCCCTCGCGCCCGAACTCGCGGCCCCAGCCCGACTGGCGGTTGCCGCCGAAGGGGGTCTCGGGGCTCAGGGCCGCGTGGATGTTGACGCCCACCTGGCCGCTGTCGATGGCGCGGGCCATGCGGTGGGCGCGCGACAGGTCCTTGGTCCAGACCGAGCCCGACAGGCCATAGGTCGTCGCGTTGATCGCCTTGAGGAGCGCCTCGTCATCGTCGTCGAAGCTCTGCACGCCCAGCACCGGCCCGAACACCTCCTCGCGCGCCAGGCGCATGTCGGGCGTCACGTCGGCATAGATGGTCGGGGCCACGTAATGGCCGGGGCCGGTCGGAACGCCGCCGGCATAGGCCAGGCGCGCGCCCTCGGCGGCCGCGGCCTCGACATGCTCGAGCACCCTGCCCTTCTGCCGGGCCGAGACCAGCGGACCGACCATCGTGGTCGGATCCAGGCCCGGGCCGACCTTCAGGTAGGCCGCCGTCTGGGCCAGCCCCTCCAGCACCGGCTCCAGCACCTTCTCGTGCACGAACAGGCGCGTGCCGGCCATGCAGTTCTGGCCCGACAGGAAGAAGCAGGCCATGGCCGCCGACGGGATGGCGTCGGCCAAGTCCGCGTCGGGGAAGATCACGAACGGCGACTTGCCGCCCAGTTCCAGGGTCACGCGCTTGAGGTCGTGGCTGACGGCGCGGACGATCTCCTTGCCCACGGCGGTCGAGCCGGTGAAGGTGATCTTGTCGACGCCCGGATGGGAGACCAGCGCCGCGCCGATCTCGTGGCCCAGGCCGTGGATCAGGTTGAACACCCCGGGCGGACCGCCGGCCTCCAGCCACAGCCGCGCCACCAGGATCGAGGTCAGCGGCGTCAGCTCGGCGCTCTTGAGCACCAAGGTGCAGCCCGAGGCCAGGGCCGGCGCCAGCTTCAGGATGATCATCGAGATCGGCACGTTCCACGGAACGATCGCCCCGACCACGCCCACCGGCTCGCGCACGGTGTAGACCAGAAGGTCCAGCGCCTCGCGGCCATTGGCCCGGGCCGGAATGGTCGAGCCCTCCAGCTTGGTGGCCAGGCCCGCGTAGTAGCGCACGTAGTCGGCGCAGAAGCCCTTGATGGTGGCGCCCGACAGCGCGATCGGCATGCCKTTCTCCAGCACCTCGACCTCGGACAGCTTGTCGGCGTCGCGCTCCAGGAGGTCGGCGAAGCGCAGCATGATGCGCGCACGGTCGGCGCCCGAGGTGCGGCTCCAGCCCTTGAACGCCTTGCGGGCGGCGGCGACTGCCAGGTCCAGGTCCTCGGCCGAGGTCGCGCGCACCGCGGCGATCACCTGCTCGGTCGCCGGGTTCTCGACCTCGATCAGGGTCTGTCCGCGGCCCTCGACGAAGGCCTCGCCGATCAGCTGGCCGTGGGCTTCGGCCAAGAAGGCCAGAGCCTCTCGCGAGGGGCCGAAGATCGCTGCGTCGCTGGCGTCCGCCATGGGAAACTCCGTCGAAGGAAACTGAAAGCTGTTGTGAAGCCCAGGCCGCCCTGCCGCCGCCTTCCCGCGCGCCCTCCCCGCCTGTCGATCAGCCCGCGCGAAGCGATGGCGCGCCGCGCGCGGGCCGTCGGATGCTCGACTGGGGACATTGGGGCCAATCGGCCCGGGGGATGTGAAGCGTGAGCGAAGTTCGGGACGAATTCCGCAGAGGCTGGCGCGTGGTGCTCGCGGCCGGGGTCGGGGTCGGCTGCGGCATCAGCCTGCAGCAATATGTCGGCTCGCTGTTCGTGAAGGCCCTGCAGGCCGATCTGGGCTGGACCCGCGGCCAGATCGCCCAGGCCCAGGGCGCGGCCCTGGCGGCCCTGTTCGTGGCCCCCGTGCTGGGCTGGCTGATCGACAAGGTCGGGGTCCGCCCCGTGGCGATGGTCTCCATCGGCCTGCTGGCGGCGGTCTATGCGATGCTGGCGGCCATGCCGCCGTCGCTGGGAGCCTTCTACGGCCTCTTCGCCTTGCTGGTGATCCTGGGCAGCGGCACCGGGCCGATCGGCTACACCCGGGCGGTCAACACCTGGTTCGAGAAGGGCCGCGGCCTGTCGCTGGGCCTGACCCTGACGGGGGTGTCGCTGGTCGCCGCGCTCAGCGCCCCGCTGCTGAACTTCGTCATCACCCATCACGGCTGGCGCGGCGGCTACGCGACGCTGGCGGGCCTGTCGCTGCTGGTCGCCTTGCCCACCGTGTTCCTGGCCCTGTGGGAGCGCCCCCGCTGGCTGGCAAGGAAAGGCGCGGCCGAGGGCGAGATCGCCGCCGCCCGGCAGGTTTCCCAGGTCGGCCTGACCGCCGGCCAGGCCCTGAAGACCGGCCGCTTCTGGATCCTGGCCCTGGCCATCCTGCTGGCCACGGCGGGCCTCACCGGCGTGATCAGCCAATTGCAGCCGATCCTCACCGACCAGGGGCTGGACGCCCAGGCCGCCGGCTGGCTGGTGGCCCTGCTGGCCGTCTCGGTGGCCCTGGGCCGCATCGTCGTCGGCTGGGCGGTCGACCGCTTCTGGGCCCCGATTCCCGCCGCCATCGCCCTGGTGCTGCCGGCGCTGGGCGTGGGCCTGCTGGCGATCGGGCACGGCCAGTGGCCGCTGGCGGTCCTGGCTGTGCTGCTGATCGGCGCGGCGCAGGGCGGCGAGGTCGACGTCGCCGCCTTCTTCGTCGCCCGCTATTTCGGCATGCGCTCGTACGGCGCGGTCTACGCCCTGATCGGCGTGGCGATCTCGCTGGGCGTGCCGATCGGCGCGATCGGCATCGGCGCGCTCTACGACCACGACGGCGGCTACGGCCGCGCCCTGGCGATCGCGGCCGCCGGCTTCGTCGCCAGCGGCGCGCTGATCCTCCTGATGGGACGCTATCCGCAATGGCAAACGCCCGAGCAGAACGCCTGAAGCGCCATCCCGCGCCGCTAGGCGGCGCGAGACAGGGGTTCGGACAGGTCGCGGCTGATGGCCGCCGCGGCGATCTTCAGCTTGTCGCCATACTGCTTGACGGCGTCGGGCATCTTCATCGACGAAGAGAAGAACACAAGCACCAGCGCCCCGCAGACGCCCTCGCTGTTGAAGATCGGCGCGCCGATCGACGAGGTCTTGCCGGGCGTCGCCGTGTAGGGGTTGCGCCCCTTGGTCGCCACGCCCGCCTCGATGATGTCGGCGAACATGCCGCCGGACTCGGCGTACTGCAGCGTCAGCGGATCAACCTGGCCCTCGCCGCGGCGATAGGCCTCCAGCACCGCCGCCTGCTCGTCGGGCGAGGCGAAGGCGAGATACGCCTTGCCGGCCGCGCTCTCCAGGATCGGCAGGGTGTAGCCCGGATAGTAGTTGTTCAGCGTCAGCGACGTCATCGTGTGGGTCGAGTCGCGGATCATCATCTGCTGGCCCACCCGCGTGGCGATCGACACGGGCCAGGTCACCTTGGCCGTCAGGTCGACGATGTGCGGTCGGGCGCAGGCCACCAGGCGATCGCTCTCCTGGAACCCGTGCGAAAGCGACTGCACCAGCATCGTCGGTCTATAGCGCTTCCGCGCCGGCTCCCGCTCGATCAGCTTCTCGTGCAGCAGCGTCTGCACGATGCGGCAGGCCGTCGGATAGGGAACGCCCGAGGTCTGGGCGATCTCCATCATCGACAGCGAACCACGCCGGTTGATCGCCTGCAGCACCGAGATGCAGCGGCTGATGGCCCTGATCGGCACACCTTTTTCCATCGAAACGCCTCCTCCAGATTCACGCGAACTCCAGACCGCGGCGGCGGGGGTCTGGCGGAAACCACGTCCCGACTATCCGTTCGCCGGATAGCGCAACGAAGCCCCGCAACGGTCGGAGTCGTCTTTTGTGCGTCGCCTGCTCTTTCGCAGGGCGGATATTTGACCACGCGGTCAACGAAGTGGCAATTCGTGGATTTACGGTCAGGCTCACATAACGTCGGAGCCCGAAATGAGCGCTGAAACTTCCGCAACGTCAGCCGACGAGTCCTTGTATCTTCAGCGCTTTCAGGCCGCCGCCAATGCGCCGCAGGAGACCTACGACACGCTCGAACCCGTGCCCGGCGCCGCCGGCCGCACGCTGATTCCCGCCGCCTCGCCGGCCACGATCGACGCCGCCGCCCTCGACGCCGCCGAGGCCTACGCCCAGCAAAGCAACGCCAAGGCCTTCATGGTCTGGCGCGACGGCGTGCTGGAGCGCGAGACCTACTTCGCCGGCGCGACCCGCCCCTCGCTGCTGGCGTCGAAATCGCTGGCCAAGCCGCTGACCGCCGTCGCCATCGGCCGGGCTCTCGACCTGGGCGTCATCAAGTCGCTGGACCAGTCGCTGGCCGACTTCATCACCGAGTGGAAGGGCACGCCCAAGGCCGACATCCTGGTGCGCCACACGCTGGACATGCGCACCGGCTTCCTGCCGCAGGGCTTCAGCACCGATCCGGCCGACGTGCTGAACCGGGCCTATCTGCACCCGCGCCACGACGACATCCTGATCAACGACTACCCGCTCGTGAACCCGCCGGGCAGCCGCTATGACTACGCCAACGCCACCTCCGAACTGGTGGCCCTGCTCATCGAGCGCGCCACCGGCCGCCGCTACGCCGAGTTCATCTCCGAAGAGGTGCTGAAGCCCATCGACGCGCCCGGGGGACAGATCTGGGTCGACCGTCCGGGCGGCCTGGCGCATTCGGGCTGCTGCATCCTGCTGCCGGCCGAAAGCTGGCTGCGCCTGGCCATCCTGCTGATCGACGACGGCGTGCACGATGGAAAGCGCCTGCTGCCCGAGGGCTATGTCGGAGAGATGCGCACCCCGACCGAGCAGAACCCGCACTACGGCCTGGGCGTCTATATCGGGGCCCCGTACGTCGAGCGCCGCGGCTGGGCCGCGCCGGACACGCCCTGGCCCAAGATCCTGCACAGCCAGCCCTACGCCGCCGAGGATCTCTATCTCTTCTGCGGCAACTCCAACCAGGTGGTCTACATCGTGCCGTCCAAGCGGCTGATCGTCCTGCGGGTGGGCGACGCCCCGCCCAAAACTCCTGAGTGGGACAACAGCGTCCTGCCCAACCTGATCCTGCGGGGGCTCTAGCGGCGGCGCACGAGGGCGACCCGGGCGATCAGCTTGCGCACGTCGCCCTCCTCCACTCCGTCGCGGCGCATCAGAAGGCGCACGATGGGCTCGGAGAGCAGTTCGTCGAGAGAAGGCGGCGGGTCGTCCAGACCCCGGTCGTCGCGCATGGGGCGCTCCTTTTCGGGCGGGGCGTCCCTCTCGCATTATTGAGATTGAATCGCAACTACTATCCAGGAGCGACGAACGCGACGTGGTCGGCGGGCCTGTCGGCTGCTATCAGCCAGGCATCCGACCAAGAGGCCGCCATGACCGATTTCCCCGTCACCATCTTTCACAATCCCAAGTGCGGCACCTCGCGCAACACGCTGGCGATCATCGAGGCGGCCGGCTACGCGCCGACCGTGGTCGAGTACCTGAAGGCCGGCTGGACGCTGGAACAGTTGAAGGACCTGGCCGCCCGCACGGGCCTGGGCGCCCGCGGCCTGCTGCGCGTCAAGGGCACGCCGGCCGAGGAGCTGGGCCTGACCGGTCCGGCCGCCACGGACGATGCGATCCTGGCGGCGATGGTCGAGCATCCGATCCTGGTCGAGCGCCCGATCGTCGTCACGCCCAAGGGCGCCGTGCTCGCCAGGCCCAAGGAAAAGGTGCTGGAAATCCTCGACCGTCACCCTCCGGCGGATGCATTCTGATCCGTGGTCGGACGTTTACCCGCCGCCTGTCGCAAATCTGTCGTCGAACTGTGACAAATAGCCGACCTCGCCGCCGCTAATCTGCGGTCGACGAGGTCGGAGACCATTCCCCCCGAAAGGTCCGCCCGACACGTCCAAGATTCCAATGGCCCCAAGCCGACCCATCAGGATGTCGTCCATGAAAGCCTTCCTCGGAGCCGCCGCCGCGCTCGGCCTGCTGGCCCTGGCTCCCAGCGCCCACGCCGCCCGCGACTACGTCTGGGCCGCCGGCTCGTCGACCGTCTTCCCGTTCAGCACCCGCGTCGCCGAGAACTTCGCCAAGAAGACCGGCAAGAAGTCGCCCAAGGTCGAGAGCCTCGGCACCGGCGGCGGCATCAAGATGTTCTGCGGTGGCATGGGCGAAGGCTTCCCCGACATCGCCAACGCCTCGCGTCCGATGAAGAAGTCCGAGTACGAGGCCTGCAAGGCCAAGGGCGTCAAGGACATCATCGAGATCAAGATCGGCTTCGACGGCATCGTCATCGCGATGGACAAGAAGTCGCCTGACTACAACTTCAAGCTCGAACACCTCTATCTGGGCCTGGCCCAAAACGCCCTGCGCGGCGGCCAGTTCGTCAGCAACCCCTACAAGACCTGGAAGGACGTGGGCGCCGGCCTGCCGGCCAACCGCATCCTGGTCTACGGTCCCCCGCCCACCTCGGGCACCCGTGACGCCTGGGTCGAGCTGGCCATCGAAGGCGGCGCCAAGAAGTTCCCGACCGCCAAGGCGCTGCACGACAGCGACGAGAAGGGCTTCAAGGCCAAGGTCGACCCGATGCGCAAGGACGGCGCCTGGATCGACGCCGGCGAGAACGACAACGCCATCGTCGGCACCCTGACCAAGACCCCCGGCGCGCTCGGCGTCTTCGGCTTCTCGTTCCTCGAAGAGAACGCCAACGTCATCAAGGGCGCCAGCGTCAACGGCGTGAAGCCCACCCCGCAGACGATCGCCAACGGCACCTACCCCGTGTCGCGCTCGCTCTTCATCTACGTGAAGAAGGGCCAGGTCGGCGTAACCCCGGGCCTGAAGGAATTCCTCAGCGAGTTCGTCTCCGACGCCGCGACCGGCCGCGGCGGCTACCTGCAGGGCCGCGGCCTGATCCCGCTGCCGCCCGCGCAGCACGAAGCCGCCAAGGCCACGGCCAGCAAGCTGACCCTGATGGCTCCGCCCAAGGGCTGATCGGCAGGTCGAACCTTCCAGAAGCCGCCCCGTCCGGACCTCCGGACGGGGCGTTTTTCTTTGCGCTCCCCTGCGGCCAAAGCGCCGCAGTCGGCGCTAATCGTCGGCCGCCCCTTGCGTTTCTTGGCGGTTTGGCGTCTTAACGCGCCCTTGCAAATGTCCTCGCTGGCTCAAACGCCTCGTTTTGGCGGCCGGAGAGGTTTATTTTCATGACAAGTGACCAATCAGACGGGTCCGGGACAACGGGGTCGTAATTTGGTCGTGGCGCAGGCCGCGGGCGTTTTTTGTGTGCGCGCCGCCTGCAGGATCGAACTGGACCAAGATGCCCTTCCCCGCCTCCCACCCCGCTCTTGAGCGGGCCCTCGCTGCTCAGGGTTACGCCGAGCCCACCCCCGTCCAAGCCGCCGTGCTGGACGCCGAAGCCGAAGGCCGCGACCTGCTGGTCAGCGCCCAGACCGGCTCGGGCAAGACCGTCGCCTTCGGCCTGGCCGCCGCCACCACCCTGCTGGGCGAAGCCGAGACCTTCGACCGCGCCGCCCTGCCCCAGGCGCTGGTCATCGCCCCGACTCGCGAACTGGCCATGCAGGTGAACCGCGAGCTGACCTGGCTCTACGCCGAAGCCAAGGCCGTGGTCGTCAACTGCGTCGGCGGCATGGACGCCCGTCGCGAGCAGCGCGCGCTGAACTACGGCGCCCACATCGTCGTCGGCACTCCGGGCCGCCTGCGCGACCACATCGAACGCGGCCACCTGGACCTGTCGGAACTGAAGGTCGCCGTCCTCGACGAGGCCGACGAGATGCTCGACATGGGCTTCCGCGAGGACCTCGAGTTCATCCTCGACGCCGCCTCGGCCGAACGCCGCACCCTGCTGTTCTCGGCGACCCTGGCCCGCGACATCATCGCCCTGGCCAAGAACTACCAGAACGACGCCTATCGGATCGACACGATCGACCGTAACGAGCCGCACCGCGACATCGAGTATCGCGCCGTGCGCGTGGCGCCGAACGAGACCGAGCACGCGGTCGTCAACCTGCTGCGCTACTTCGAAAGCCCCGGCGCGATGGTGTTCGCCAACACCCGCGAGAGCGTCCGTTCGCTGCACGCCAAGCTGCGCGAGCGCGGCTTCGACGTCGTCGGCCTTTCGGGCGAGCTGTCGCAACGCGAACGCGCCGACGCCCTGCAGGCCCTGCGCGACGGTCACGCCCGCGTCTGCGTGGCCACCGACGTCGCCGCCCGCGGCCTGGACCTGCCCGACCTCGGCCTGGTGATCCACGCCGAACTGCCGATCAACAAGGCCACCCTGCTGCACCGTTCGGGCCGCACCGGTCGCGCCGGCAAGAAGGGCGTTTCCGCCCTCGTCGTGCCCTACACCCGTCGTCGCAAGGCCGAGCAACTGCTGTTCGCCGCCGGCGTCGAAGGCGTCTGGGGCGGCGCGCCGAGCGCCGACGAGATCCGCGCCAAGGACACCGAGCGCCTTCTCGACGACCCGATCTTCGCCGAGACCTCCAACGAGGAAGATCTGGCCCTGGCCGAGGCCATGCTGGCCAAGCGCACGCCGACCGAGATCGCCGCGGCCCTGATCCGCACCCGCCGCGCCAAGCTGCCGGCGCCGGAAGAAATCTACGACGATCCGCGCCACGGCGCCGATCCGGGCCCGCGTTCGCGCGAACCGCGTGAGCCCCGCGACTTCGGCGACCGTCCCGAGCGCGAGCCGCGCACGAGCATGGAAGGCTCGGAGTGGTTCCGCATCAGCGTCGGCCGTCGCGGCAACGCCGATCCCAAGTGGCTGATCCCGCTGATCTGCCGCCAGGGCCACATCACCAAGAAGGACATCGGTTCGATCCGGATCTTCGACTACGACAGCAAGTTCGAGATCTCGGCCGAGGCGGCGGTGAAATTCGGCGCGGCGGTGCAGACCACCGTGCGCGAGGACGTCCAGATCACCCCGACCACGGCGCCGGCCCCGCGCGGCCCGCGCCGCGAATTCGACGGCGACGCCCCGCGTCCGCCGCGTGGTCCCCGTCCGCCCCGCGAGGATGGCGAAGATCGTCCGCGCCGCGAGTTCAAGCCGCGTCCGCCCCGCGACGAAGCCCCGCGTCCGTACGACCCGCAAGGTTCTGACGAGCGTCCGAAGCGCGCCTTCAAGCCCCGCCACGACGGCGCCGAGGGCGGCCCGCCCAAGCGTGACTTCAAGTCGCGCGACGAGGCGCCGCGTCCGTACAAGAGCCGCGACAACGCCGACGGCCCGCGTGAATACAAGCCGCGCGCTCCGAAGGCGTTCGGCGACGCGCCGGCCAAGCCGTTCAAGGGCAAGCCCGCCTTCGGCGACAAGCCGGCCTTCAAGGGCCCCAAACCCTTTAAAGCCAAGGGCGAGTTCGGCGGCAAGCCGTTCAAGAAGAAGTAAAAGCGTGGGCCGCCTCTCCTTCGAGAGGCGGCCCAACGTCTTTATGGAGGCGAGCGCTGAGACGCGGAGGTTTCAGCGCAGGCGGAGGGTCTCTAGACCGCCTGCCCCGCGCACCAGCCCGACGCCCAGGCCCACTGGAAATTGTAGCCGCCCAGCCAGCCGGTGACGTCGACGACCTCGCCGATGAAATAGAGGCCCGGCGCGGCTTTGGCCTCCATCGAGCGTGAATCCAGGCCGTCGGTGTCGACGCCGCCCAGCGTCACCTCGGCCGTACGATAGCCCTCCGACCCCACGGGCTTGAAGGTCCAGCTGTTCACCACGCCGGCGACCCGGGCCAGCACCTTGTCGGAGCAGTCGGCGATGTTGCCGCCGATCCCCTCGTCCTCGACGATCTTCTGGGCCAGCCGCTTGGGCACGATCTCGCCGAGCACGGTGTGCAGCGCCCGACGCCCGTTGGCCGAGCGCTCGGCCTTGAGGGTGGCGAAGACGTCGACGCCCGGCGCCATGTCGACGGTGATCTCGCCRCCCTCGCGCCAGTAGGACGAGATCTGCAGGATCGAGGGCCCCGAAAGGCCCCGATGCGTGAACAGCATGCCTTCCCGGAACTTGGTCTTGCCGCTGGCGACCACGGCGTCGACCGAGACGCCCGACAACGGCGACAGGCGCTCCAGCGTTCGGGCCTCGAAGGTCAGCGGCACCAGGGCCGGGCGCGGCTCGATGATGGCGAGGCCAAACTGACGGGCGATGTCGTAGCCGACGCCCGTCGCGCCCATCTTCGGGATCGACTTGCCGCCGGTCGCCACCACGAGCGAGGCGCAGGCGACGGGGCCGCTGGACAGTTCGACGACGAAGCCTTCGCCCTGCCGGTCGACACCCTGGATGGCGGTCTCCAGGCGCAGCACGACGCCGGCCTCGTCCATCTCCGACAGCAGCATGGCGATGATCTCCTTGGAGGAGCCGTCGCAGAACAGCTGGCCCAGCGTCTTCTCGTGGAAGGCGATGCCGTGCTTCCTGACCAGTTCGATGAAGTTGGCCGGGCGATAGCGGCGCAGGGCCGAGACGCAGAACTTCGGGTTGGCCGACAGGAAGTTGGCCGGCGCGGCGCCGACATTGGTGAAGTTGCAGCGGCCGCCGCCACTGATGCGGATCTTCTCGCCGGCCGCCTTGGCGTGATCGACGATCAGCACCCTGCGCCCGCGCTTGCCGGCCTCGATGGCGCACATCATGCCGGCCGCGCCCGCTCCGAGCACCACGACGTCGAACTGTTCCAAGACCCGGCCCTTTCGATTGAGCGCGCCAAGGACGGGTGCGCGGGGGAAAAGTCAATGCGAACCGAACGTTGACGCCTCAATCCGTCGGAGCGATCCTTGATCCATGGCCGACGGCGCTGACATCCACCTCGATCCCGAACGCGCCGAGCGCCTGCGCCTGGCTGCCGAAGCAGCGGGCATGACGCCGGAAGCCTTCGCGATCAGCGCCATCGACAGCGCGATTGACGACGACTGGCTCGAAGCTATCGCGTCGCTCGAAGACTACGAACGCACGGGCGTCTCCTATCCCGCCGAAGAAATTCTCGCCGAATTCCGCGCCAACGTCGAAACCCGTCTGGCCGCCCGGAAATGAAGAGAACGGTTCGGCTGACCGAGAAGGCTCGCCGCGACCTTTCAAGACTTGAAGATTTTCTCGTCGACAGGAACCCTGACGCCGCCAGCCGCATGGCGGAAACCTTGGTCGCGGCAATCCTGTCGCTCGCCGAACATGCAGAGCGAGGCCAGACCGGTCGTGGCGGTCTCCGGCGGATCAGCGCGCCCTTCGGCAACTCCGGTTACGTCGTCTGGTACCGCGTCTTCGTCACCGACGTCATCGTCGTACGTATCAAGCACGCCCGCGAGCGCTGAGCCCTACCCGGCCATCCGATAGCCCCGCGCCTCCCTCGCGGTCGACACCCGGAAGCGGCTCGTCATTTCCACCAGGCCGACGATCTCGCTCTTGAGGGCGTGGGCGACGGCGTTGGCTTCCTCGACCATGGCCGCGTTCTGCTGCACGCCCTGGTCCATCTGGTTGACGGCGGCATTGACCTCGTTGAGGCCCGTGGCCTGTTCGCCGGCCGAGGCGGCCAGCTCGCGGACCAGGGCGTCGATCTCGCCCACCTTGAAGACGATGCCCTCCAGCGCCTCGCCGGTCTGGCCGACCAGCTTGACGCCCTCGTCGACCTGACGAGCTGAGGTCGAGATCAGCGTCTTGATCTCCTTGGCGGCGTCGGCCGAGCGCTGGGCCAGGGCGCGGACTTCCTGGGCGACAACCGCGAAGCCGCGTCCAGCCTCGCCCGCCCGCGCGGCCTCGACGCCGGCGTTCAGGGCCAGCAGGTTGGTCTGGAAGGCGATCTCGTCAATGACGCCGATGATCTGGCCGATCTGGCGTGAGGAGCTTTCGATCCCGGTCATGGCCTCGACCGCGCCGCGCACCACCTGGCCCGAGCGCTCGGCGTCGCCGCGGGCCGAGCCGACCACGCGGGCCGCTTCGCCCGCCCCCTGCGAGGCCCGGCGGACGGTGGCGGTGATCTCGTCGAGGGCCGCGGCGGTCTCTTCCAGGCCGGCGGCCTGCTGCTCGCTGCGGCGGGCGGTCTGGTCGGCGGCCGCGGCGATCTCGTCGGAGCCTCGGCCGATGCCGTCGACGGCCGCCAGGATCTGGCCCATGGCCTCGTCGAGATCGCCCATGGCGGCGTTGAAGTCGTCGCGCAGCTGGCGATAGCCGTCCGGGAAGGCCTCGGTGACCCGCACCGTCAGGTCGCCGCGCGACAGGCGCGACAGGCCCTGGGCGATGGCCTGCATGACGAAGGCCTGCTCACGGGCGGCGGCCTCGCGGGCGGCTTCGCTGCGACCGCGCTCCTCGTCGCCGGCGGCCCGGGAGCGGGCCTGCTCGGCCTGGGCGTCGCGCAGAGCCACGGCGTTGTCCTTGAACACCTGGACGGCCCTGGCCATCAGGCCCACCTCGTCGCGACGGCCGGCGCCGGCCACGGCGGCCTCGAGCCGTCCCTCCGCCAGGTCGTTCATGGCCCGCGACAGCCCCGCCACCGGCCGCGAGATCTTCACCGCGCCGATCCAGAGCGCGAAGGCCACGCCCCCCAGGGCCGCCGCGACGCCGAACAGCAGGGTCAACAGCACGCCGCGCTCGGCCTTGGACCGGGCGGCCGTGACCATGGCGTCGGTTTCCTCGTGATAGGCGTCGCCCCAGGCCTTCACGTCCTTGGCCAGGCCATCGATGGCCGGATCCATGGCGGCCAGATGCGACATGGCACCGGTGTCATCATTAGCCAAACCTTTGTCGGCCGCGCCGCGCGCCTCGGCGTAGAGGGCGTCGATACGCGCCCGGAAGCCCTCGGCCTTCTCGGTGATCGCCGGGTCGAAGCCTGTCATCTTGTCGAGGCTGTCCTTGCCCTCGGCATAGACCTTGTCGAGCTCCTTGGAGGCGGCCGCGGCCTGCGCCGAGGCGCCGTCGTAGGTGACCGTGCGGTGGGCGGCATGGCCCATCATGGCCAGGCGACGGCTGAAGCGGGCCGACTGCACCTCGGCAGGAGCGCGGTGCTCGACCAGGCGGCTGGTGGCCGCATCCAGGCTCTTCTGCTGCCAGACGCCCAGGCCGGTGCAGCCGAGCACGGCCGCGCCCAGCACGACGGCCGGCAAGGCGACCTTCGACGCGATCTTGAGATCGTCGAGCTTCATGTTCGTTTCCCCCCGGATGTTTGTCTGGTCCGCGCCGGATTCGCGGTAGTCGAACGCAGTTTTTCGGCTGCAGCGTAAAAACCCGGTTAAGTCGCTTGACCCCCGCGCTCACGGCTGTAGGACGCACGGCCCCTCCCCGGCCCGAGCTTTTCCCATGACGTCCGCCGTCCAGCCGACGATCGGCATCGATTTTGGCACCACCAACACCGTCGTCGCGATCGCCGACGGAACCGGTCCCGCGCGCCTGGTGCGCTTTCCCGTCGGCGAGAAGGACATCTTCGCGTTCCGATCGGCCCTGAGCTTCCATTCGCTGGCCGGACCGGACGGCGCTCCCAGCGAGCGCGTCATCGAGGCCGGTCCCTGGGCGATCGAGGCCTATGTCGAGGATCCGCTGGAAACGCGCTTCGTCCAGTCGTTCAAGACCTTCGCGGCCAGCGCGGCCTTCACCGAGACCCGCATCCTCGACAAGCGCTACCTGTTCGAAGACCTCCTGGCCGCCTTCCTGTTCAAGCTGCGCGACCATGCCGGCGGCCAGATGAGCGACCTGCCGCCGCGGGTGATCGTCGGCCGGCCGGTGACCTTCGCCGGCGGCAATCCCGACGAGGCCCTGGCCCTGCGCCGCTACGAGGCCGCGTTCGAGCGGCTCGGCTTCTCCGACATCCGCTACGCCCACGAACCGGTCGGCGCGGCGTTCTTCTTCGCCCGTCAGCTGAAGGAGGACGCCACGGTGCTGGTGGCCGACTTCGGCGGCGGCACCAGCGACTTCTCGATCGTGCGGTTCGAGCGCCACGGGGGCCAGTTGCGCTCGGTGCCCCTGGCCCGTTCGGGCGTCGGCGTGGCCGGCGACGCCTTCGACTACCGGATCATCGACAACGTCGTCTCGCCGGAGCTGGGCAAGGGCAGCCTGTACAAGGCCATGTCCAGCCGCCTGCCGATCCCGCAGCGCTACTACACCGCCTTCGCCCGCTGGGACCAGCTGGCCCTGCTGCGGGCGTCCAAGGACATGCGCGACATCCGCGCCCTGGAGCGCACCGCGGTCGAGCCGGAGAAGATCGCCCGGCTGATCGAGGTGCTCGACGACAACCACGGCTACGCCCTCTACCGCTCGGTCTCGGGCCTGAAGGAGGCGCTGTCGAGCCAGGAGAGCGCGCGGTTCTCGTTCAAGGCCGGCTCGGTGGAGATCGAGCGCGAGGTGGCCCGCGAGGAGTTCGAGGGCTGGATCGCCCCGGAACTGAAGGCCATCGAGACGGCCGTGGACCAGGCCCTGGAGCGTTCGGGCCTGGCCGCGCAGGGCGTCGACCGCGTGTTCCTGACCGGCGGCTCGTCGTTCGTGCCGGCCGTGCGGGACATCTTCCTGCGCCGGTTCGGGGCCGAACGGATCGAGAGCGGCGGCGAGTTCGAGTCGATCGCCTCGGGCTTGGCCCTGATCGGGCATGAGACGGATCTCGACCTGTGGAGCGAACGCGCGCCGGGGTGAGGCCTTCAGCAACCTCCCCCACGGGGGAGGTTCCTTGAGGGTTGGGATCTTAACGCCGGCGCTACCCCCCTCCGGCCCTCCGGGCCACCTCCCCCAGAGGGGGAGGATCTATTGGCGYYGGCGCTCTTCRAGATGCTCCCCCCCTCTGGGGGAGCTGTCGCGGAGCGACTGAGGGGGWCGGCGCAGGCAYRGGTTCTCGTGCTCCCGCGTTCGCACGCGTTAGKTCGGGGAGGCGCGGAGCGGCCGGGCGRAGCCCGGGGACCGTRKRTTTGTTTAGCGTTTCGGCTTCGTCGACCGCTMCGCCGCGTCGTTATTCCGGAGGGCCGGAGGCGCGGGTGCTGTTTCAACCCTGGACCCGGCTGTC